>CAYQMQ010000439.1:0-1986 GCA_964418395.1 uncultured Actinomycetota bacterium | reverse complement strand
TCGGTGACGTCGGGGTCGATGGTCTGGCCCATGGGCAGCTCCAGCGGCCCGGGCGCGCCGGCGGGGTCGACCTCGCCGTTGGCGTCCAGGCCGTAGCCGAGCACGCGGCCGCCGCTGGCGTTGACCAGGCTGCCCTCCTCGTCGAGGTTGAACGCGCCGGCCCGGGTGTATTGGACCTGGCCGTCGCGCTCGACGGCGAAGAAGCCCTCCCCGTTGATGGCCAGGTCGGTGTTGCGGCCGGTGGTCTGGGTGGACCCCTGCGAGAAGACGGTGTCGACGCCGGCCACGTTCGCGCCGAGGCCGAGCTGGTAGGGGTTGACCCCACCCTGGGCTTCGCCGGCGCCGGCGGCGCCGCGCATGGTCTGTACCAGCGCCTCCTGGAAGGTGGCGCGGCTTTGCTTGTAGCCGGTGGTGTTGACGTTGGAGATGTTGTTGCTCACCACGTCCATCATCGTCTGATGGCCGCGCAGGCCGGAGATTCCAGCGAACATCGATCGCAGCATGGGGTGTCCCTCTTTTCTTGGTCGGTGCGGTTTGTCGTGCGGGCGGCGTGCGGTGATCAGGCCGAGTCGGGCTCGGCCGGCGGGATGGACGCGGTGACCCGGGTGACGTCGACCAGGGCGATGTCGCCGTCGCCGGTGTCGAGCACGGGGCCGTCGGCGGTGAAGCGCACCGACGTGACCGTGCCGGTGACCTCGGCGCCGTCGGCGTCGAGGCCGGTGACGTGTTGGCCCACCAGCCCGGCGGCCATGGCGCCCTGGTTGAAGCCGATGAGCTCCTGTTGGGACTCGTTGATGCTGTTGAGGGCCTCGACCTGGGTGAACATGGCGGTCTGTTGCAGCATCTGGGTCGAATCGGCCGGGTTCATCGGGTCCTGATGGCGCAGCTGGGCGACCAACAGCTTCATGAACGCGTCGCTGCCGAGCTGGTCGAGCCCGCTGGCGCTGGTCTGCGCGGCGGCGGCGCCACCGATTCCACTCATGGTGGTCACGATCTCGGTCCTCTCATTCGGGCGGGTCGAGCGGTCACAGGCGCAAGCCGGGACGATCGGCAGTGGGGTGGGCGGTGAGGTCGCTCTCGTCGGTCGCGGCGTCACCGGCATGAGGCGGGGGGTCGGGCCCGCGGCGTCGACGGCCGGCGGCGTCGTCGTCCTCGTCGACCTCGCCGAGCTCGAGACCGCGACTGGCCACGGCCGTCCCGAGGTCGCGCAGCCAGCCGTCGTCGTCGAGCAGGCGACCGCCGATGCGCACGTCGACGGTGCGGGCCCCCCGCAGCGACACACGCAGCCGCAGCCCGTCGAGCTCGGGCAGCTCCAGCGACACCGACCGCGGCGGTCCGGCGTTGCGCAGCTGCTCCAGCGCGGCCATCACGCGGGCCACGGCGCCGCCGTCGGCTCCCCCAGCCGGCCCGAGCAGCGGCACCGGCGCGGTTCCGGCGGCGCGCTCGCCCCCGGCCATCGCCGCAGTCGGCGTGGTGGTCTGCGCCTCGCCGCGCACGGGCCGCTCCTGCTCGCCGGTGGCCGCTCGACCCTTGGCAGCGACGACGAGCGCCGCCGGATCGTCGGCAACCAGCCCCGCGTGCCCGGCGGACAGGTCAGGACGCCGGCCAGCGGCCACGAGCTCCGGTCCGACGGCCCGACCGGCGCCGGCGGCGGGCACGGCCGCAGCCGCCTCACCGGCGCCGTCGGCGGTGGTCATCTCACCGGCCGCGCCGGAGGCGACCGCAGGGGCGGCCACCCGGGGACTCACCTCCGGTCCGGGTGGGTGGCTCCCGGCGGCCCCCTTCCCGGCGGGCCCCTTCTCGGGGTCGCTGCTCGGCTGGATGGTGGCTGCGGCCACCTCGCCGGCGCGCCCACCCTCAAGCTGCGCGAGCACCCGGGCGGTGGAGCGACCCAGCGCCTCGGCGACCACCCCCGCCGACGCCGCCGGGTCCCCGCTGCGGGCCTGCCCGTTGCCGGGCTCCCCGCTGCCGCTGTCGACGCTGCCG
>CAYQMQ010000438.1:0-1989 GCA_964418395.1 uncultured Actinomycetota bacterium | reverse complement strand
GATCGGCCCCCTGCTCCTCGGCCACGGCCACATACAGCGCCAGCAGCCACGGCGCCGTGGCGTTGATGGTCATGGAGGTGTTCATCCGCGCCAGCGGGATCCCGTCGAACAACGCCCGCATGTCGGCGATCGACGAGATCGGCACGCCCACCTTGCCCACCTCGCCGCGGGCCAGCTCGTGATCGGCGTCGTAGCCGGTCTGGGTGGGCAGGTCGAAGGCGACCGACAGGCCCGTTTGGCCCTTGGCGAGGTTGGCGCGGTACAGCTCGTTCGAGGCTTGGGCCGACGAGTGGCCCGAGTAAGTGCGCATCAGCCACGGCCGGTCCCGCTCGCGGGCGGGCGCCCCCGCCTTCGGGCCCGGCTCTCGCTCGCGTGGCGTGTCGGTCACGGCCTCCCCCGGCTCGGCGTCAGCCCGACTCGACGGCGCTGGCCTGGAAGATGGTGCCCACCTGGCAGGTGGTGGCCACATCGGTGGCCTCGGCGCCGGTGACCCGGACCTCGTCGCCCTCACGGGCGACCACGTCGCCGTCGGGGTTGCGCAGCTCGACCGGGTCGGCATCGGCTTGCCAGCCCTGCGGCCACAGCACCTCGTAGCGGCCGTCGTCGGCCTCGACCCACACACAGCCACCCTCGAGCTGGGCGTCGCCGCCGAGCTCGCCGGTGATGGTCGTCTCGCCGCCCTCGTCGCCCGCGGCATCGTTCACGCCAGGGTCTCCTTCGCCGGCGCCGAGCTCGGTCTCGGACGCATCGCCGCACGCCGCCAACGTCAACAGCAGCGCCCCAAGGGCCAGCAGGTTCGCTACGGTGCGCATGGATCCTCCGGGTCGTCGGGTTCGCGTCACCCGGTTCGACGCGGCCGCGGCGACGGCGGTTCCATCGCCGGCCGCAGTCGGGCGCCGGTGCCGCATCCCGATCGCGCCGCAGTCTATCCGGTAGCGGACGGGGGTTACCGAACGGTAACATACGCGGACCTGCGGCTCGCCCGACCCCGCCGGCGCCTCGTCCACAAGGAGCCCCGCGATGACCGACCTGCGCGACGCGGTCTACGTCGACGGCGTGCGCGTGCCGATCGGCCGTGCCCGCCCCGACGGGTACTACGCCCACACGCGCGCCGACGACATGGCCGTCCGCTGCATCCGTGCCCTGCTCGACCGCAACCCCGCGCTCGATCCCGCCCGCGTCGAGGACAACGTGTGGGCGGCGACCACCCAGATCGGCGACCAGGGGCTGACCATCGGGCGCACCACCGCCATCCTCGGTGGGCTGTCGACCGCGGTGCCCGGCTACGCCGTCGACCGCATGTGCGCCGGGGCGCTCACCTCGCTGACCAACGCCGGCAACGCGATCCGGGTGGGCGCCCAGGACGTGGTCATCGCCGGCGGCGTGGAGCACATGGGCCGCCACCCGATGGGGGAGCAGGCCGACCCGAACCCCCGCTTCCTCGCCGAGAGCCTGGTGGACTCGTCGGCGCTGGTGATGGGCAACACCGCCGAGAACCTCCACGACGCCCACCCCGAGATCTCCAAGGAGGCGTGCGACGAGTACGCCGTGCAAAGCCAGGAGCGGGTGGCCAAAGCCGCCTCCGACGGCGTGTTCGACAGCCACGTGGTGCGCATGGCCGTGTGGGGTGACGGCGGCTGGCGGGTGGTCAGCGCCGACGAGCACCCCCGCCCGGGCACCAGCCTGGACGACCTCGCCGGGCTGCGGACGCCGTTCCGCTCCGGCGGGCGCGTGACCGCGGGCAACTCCGCCGGGTTGAACGACGGGGCGGGGGCCTGCCTGCTCGCCAGCCGCGACACGGCCGCCGAGCTGGGCTTGCCCGCCACCATGCGGCTGGTCGACTACGCCTTTGTCGGGGTCGAGCCGGAGACCATGGGCATCGGGCCGATCCCGGCCACCGACAAACTGCTCGCAAAGACCGGGATGGGCATCGGCGACATCGACGTGGTCGAGATGAACGAGGCCTTCGCCGTGCAGTGCGTGGCGTTC
>CAYQMQ010000437.1:0-1991 GCA_964418395.1 uncultured Actinomycetota bacterium | reverse complement strand
GCGGTCAGCACCGACCCCCCGCCGGTGGACACCACGATCTCGTGGGCATCACACACCTGCCGGTACCGCTGGTCTCCCTTCTCACCGGTGAACGCGTGGCTCGGATAGCCACACAGCAACGCGAAGGGGTGGCTGTCGGCCAGCTCGTGCCACAGCTCCTCGAGCGCCAACGCCCCCACGACGTCGCCTTCGGCCCACAACAGCGCCACCATCTCACCGAACACCCGCACGCCGCGGCGGGCGGTGGCGGCTCCGTCCATCAGCGGCGTGACCACGCGGCGGAACGCCTCGCGCTGCGGGGCACCGTCCACCATGAGCCCAGCCAGGGTCTCGGCCGCGTCCAAGGCGACGTAGTCACCGCGGGCCTGCGCCGCCTCCACGTCCCAGCCAGCGCCGCGCAGGGCCCGCTCGAGCTCGTCGCGGTGGGAGGCCGTGGCCACGACCACACAGGCCTGCCCCGCAGCCAGGCCGGTCGCGACGAACTCGTACAGCGCCTCGGCCAGCGCGGCGTCGTGGTCGTAGATCACCACGGCGTGGCCGTCGGTGTGACCTACCTCTGCGACGGAGGAAACCACAGAACCTCTCCTTTTCGTTCATCGCTGACAGGATTCGAGTTCCTCGTCTTCCCCCTCGGCGAGACCATTCCGTCACTCAACCTTACGAGAACAAAACATCGTCCGATCGGCAAAAACACGCACAACGAGACACCGAAACCCGTAGCCCCGCAGCGCGAATTACGTACGTGTTTCGGGCGTAGCACCTGGTGTCTGGCCGTTACGGCTAGAGGAGGCTCCTCGACCTCGTCCGAGCCACTGCTTCAGGATCCGGCTGCGAGGCCGACAGGACGGCCAACGCCCTTCGTCGACAGGATGAGCCAATGGCCTCGGAGCTGACGGTGACAACGTTGCCGCCGCTTGCCGGGTCCTCGCCGCCAGCCACCAGCAGCCAGGACGACTCGTTCGCGATGGCGCTCGCCGAAGCGCTCGACGAGCCGAATCCATCCGGCAACACCGAACCGCTTGCGTCCGTGAGGGCGCAGTCGCCTGCGCCCAGCGCGCCGGCGGACGGCGCCATCACCCTGGGCCAGATGGTCACCCTCTTGGCCGAACGGGACGATCCTTTCGCGTCCTCGGGGCGGTCTCCCCACGCCGCGGCCGGGGAGGCGGCGTCTGGCGTGGCCACCGCGACCTCCACCGCTGGACCGGCGCTACCTGGCGTGCCAGCAGCCGCGAACGGTCATCCAGCGGTGCGGGCCGCCGCGAGCTATCTGGGCACCCCGTACCTGTGGGGCGGCACCGACCCCGCCACCGGGCTGGACTGTTCCGGGTTCGTGCAGCGGGCGTTCGCCGACGTGGGCGTGTCGCTGCCGCGGGTGTCGGCGGATCAGGCACGGGCCGGCCGGGCCGTGGAGGGCGGGTTGGATCAGGCGCAACCCGGCGATCTCGTCTACTGGGCTGCCCGTGGGGGCGGCACGAACCACATCGGGATCTATCTCGGGGACGGGCAGATGATGCACGCGCCGCGTCGAGGCGATGTCGTGAAGGTGGACTCGGTGCGGTCCGCGCCGCCCGACGCGATTCGCCGGGTCGGCTGAGGCTCGCTTGTGAGGCCCGCTTGTCCGGCGACCTGCCGCCCCCGGTAGGTCAGCCTCAGGGTTGGCGCTGCTGGATCTGGACCCCGAGGAGGAACCGGCGCAGCTCGTCGCCCACGGGGATCGGCATCGGTTCGAATGCCATCGCCACGTCGACGTCGGCGTCTACGCTGCCGTGGATCCGCACGACGGACGCGTCCAGCTGGAGCCCGTGCCGCACGGCGTCCAACGCCACCACACACCCTTGCCCTGGGGCCACGTGCAGCTGTGCGGGCAGCAGGCAGCGGGCCCCGCTGTCGCTGAGGTCGATCAGCCGGCCGCGCCACGAGGTCCCGTCGACCAGCACCCGCACTGAGCCCATGACCGGCACCCGATAGCTCGCCCGGCGCTGGTGGCGTTC
>CAYQMQ010000436.1:0-1993 GCA_964418395.1 uncultured Actinomycetota bacterium | reverse complement strand
GACGAGTACGACATCGAAGAGCCGCTGGTCGAACAGACCGAGGAGGGCGGCTTGCAGGTCGACGCCCGCCTTCCCGTCCACGAGCTCGCCGAGCTGGTCACTTGCGAGCTGCCCGACGACGAGTGGGACACCGTGGGCGGGCTGTTGGTCGGGATGCTGGGCCGTGTGCCCTCTCCCGGGGAGGCGGTCGACCTGGAGGGCCTGCGCCTGACCGCGGTGGACGTCGACGGCCGCCGGGTGGCCAAGGTCGCGGTCGACCGGTTCGAGCCCGTCGACGAGGGCGACGAGACCGCGGCGGTGGCCCGCGACGGCGACGGGGCCGAACCGCTCGGCGACGGGCGGTCGCCCTCCGATCAGGCGTCCGGGCACGCGCCCGGCCACGCGCCGTGACCGGCGGCGACGACGCCGAGCTGGTGGCCGCAGCGCGGGCCGTGCGCCGCCACGCGCACGCGCCGTGGTCGGGCTTTGCGGTCGGCGCGGCGGTGCGCACCGCCCAGCGCACCGTCCACCTCGGCGTGAACGTCGAGAGCGTGGCGCTGCCCGCGGGGTTGTGCGCCGAGCGGGCCGCGCTGGCGGCTGCGGTCACCGCCGGGCATCGCGACCTCGACACGATCGCGGTGGCCGGCCCCGGCGACGCGGTCTGCGCTCCCTGTGGCCTGTGCCGGCAGGCGCTGGCCGAGTTCGGCCTCGAGCTGACGGTGATCGGCGCCGGCGAAGAGGGGCCCACCCGGCGATGGAGCCTGGGCGAGCTGTTGCCGGCGCCCTTCACCCCCTCCCTGGAACCGTGATCAGCTCGGCTCGCCGGTGGCCTCGAGGTAGCGGTTGAACTTCAAGGCCATGTACATGCCCACCTTGACGACCTCCATGAAGGCCTCTTCGCTGAGGGTGCCCTCGTCGGCCTGGTTCTTGGCGTAGCCCACCGACAGCCCGACGATGGTTGACACGACCGCCTCGGGCTCCTCCAGCGCCTGCTGGGCGATCTCCCGGCCGGTGGCGTCGGTGGCGGCTTCCTCGCCGAAGCAGTCGTACAGCATCTTGCGGAAGGCCTGGCTGTAGCGTTCGGCGGCTTGGCTGCCGTCGCCGACGTCGCCCGACTGCACCTGCGCGGCCACGGCCATGAGCAACGTGGGCGGGGTCAAGCTCTCCTGGCTCTGCGCATCGGACATGACGGCGAGCTCCTTTCACGGCGGTGTCGGCGACAGCGCGAAACCCTAGCGCGGGACGCCTACTGTGGGGCGGGCCACCCGTCGATCGAACCCGTGAGACCACTGCGATGTCGAAACTGTCGATCCGCATCTTCGGCGACCCGGTGCTGCGGGAGCATGCCGACCCCGTCACCGAGTTCGACGAGCGCTTGCGCCAACTCGCCGACGATATGCTCGAGACGATGCGTGCCGCCGGCGGGCTGGGCCTTGCCGCCAACCAGGTGGGGGTGCTCAAGCGCCTGTTCACCTGGGAGGTGCCACACGAGGAACGCCACGGGGCGCTGGTCAACCCGCAGGTGGCCGAGACCAGCGAAGAGACCGAGGAGGGCGAGGAAGGCTGTCTGTCCTTCCCCGGGTTGTTCTATCCCACCGAACGCCCGCTGCGGGTGCGCCTGCACGCCCACGACGTCCACGGCGACGAGGTGACCGTGGACGGGGAGGGGCTGCTCGCCCGCATCCTGTTGCACGAGATCGACCATCTGAACGGGATCCTGTTCATCGACCACCTGGCGCGCCACGACCGCAAGGACGCGATGCGCCGCATCCGCGCCGGGGAGCTCGAGGCGCCCCCGGACGCCGCGACGCCCCCCGCGCCCGGCGGCAACGGCACCGATCTGGACCCCGAGCAGATCGCCGCGCGGCAGGCCGCCGCCCTCGGCGAGCACGACACCGTCCCGCCGGCCTGACGCCGCCCTTCATGCGGATCGCGTTCCTGGGCACCCCCGCGCCGGCGGTCCCGTCGCTGACGGCGCTGCTGGACGCCGACGACGTCGACGTGCCGGTGGTGA
>CAYQMQ010000435.1:0-1993 GCA_964418395.1 uncultured Actinomycetota bacterium | reverse complement strand
AAGGCGACGGGGCCATGCTCGCGTTGATCGAGCTGGTCGAAGCCAGCGATGGCCAGGACGCCTCGACGGCGCTGACCGAGGCGCCGCGTCGCCGCTGGAGCCTGCGGCGCCGGCGCGGCACGGTGTCGCAGACGGCGCGCGAGCGCGAAGAGGAGCTGGCCGCCGCTGAGGACCGCGGCGAGGACCCCCAGCCCGAGCTGGAGCCGGAGGAGCCGGAGGCACCGGCCGGCGAGCCGGACCCCACCGGCCTCGACCCGGCCGCGATCGATCAGCGCCTGGCCGCTGCCGAGGAAGCCGAAGCCGACGACGACGCGGGCGACACGGCCGGGACCGACGACGCGCCGGATGACGGCGAGGCCGGGGAAGCCGACCACGGCGGCACGGCCGAGGCCGGCGGCGAGGCCGACAGCGACTCCGACGACGAGAAGTCCTGAGCCTCGCACGCGTTCGCCTGGACCTCGCCTACGACGGGGGCCCGTTCCACGGCTTCGCCCGCCAGCCGGGCCTGCCCACCGTCCAAGGGCGTGTGGAGCAGGCCTTGAGCACGCTGTGTGGGCAGCCCGTCGAGACCGTCGGCGCCGGGCGCACCGACGCCGGGGTGCACGCCGAGCACCAGGTGGTCCACGCCGACGTGCCGGCCGACTGGCGCCTGCTGGGCGACGCCCGCGCCCGCGATGCGCTCGATGCGCGCTGCGGCCCCGAGGTCGCCGTGTGGCGCGTGCGGACGGTGCCCGCCTCCTTCAACGCGCGCTTCTCGGCCACCCAGCGGTGCTATCGCTACCGCCTGTGCGACGCGCCGGCGCTGAGTCCGCTCGAGCGGCACCTGGTTTGGCACGTCGGCCCGGAACCGCTCGACGTGGCCGCGATGGAGGCCGGCGGCGCCCATCTGCTCGGCGAGCACGACTTCGCCTCGTTCTGCCGCCGCCGCGGTGACCAGCACCTGCAGCGTCGCATCGAGCACCTGCGGGTCCGGCGCCGGGCGAAGGGGCGGATCGACGTCGACGTCCACGGCCCCGCGTTCTGCCACCAGATGGTGCGCTCGGTCGTGGCGTGTGTGCTGCGCGTCGGCCGGGGCCATCGCCCGCCGGAGTGGGTGGCCGAGGCGCGCGACGCCCGGGACCGCAACGCGGTGGGCGCGATCGCGCCGCCCCACGGGCTGACCCTGACCGCCGTCCGATTCGGGGGCGGATCGCGCTGACGCGGCTTGCCGGCCCGCCTGCCGGTTGCTGCCGGCGGTGCGCTCGCATACCGTAGTCGCGCGGCGCTGCGCCGGTCGGTCGATGTGCGCGCGTCCAGTGGCCGCCACCCGCGGCCGGAAGCCTTTCCCGTCCGCCACCTACGTCCGTCAGGCTCGCACCATGCGCACCTACCAGCCGAAGCCCGCCGAGCTGACCTCCGCCTGGTACGTCGTCGACGCGGAGGGCCAGACCCTGGGTCGGCTCGCCACGCGCGTGGCCACCGTGCTGCGCGGCAAGCACAAGCCGGAGTTCGCCCCCCACGTCGACTGCGGCGACTTCGTGATCGTGGTCAACGCCGCCAAGGTCCGCCTCACCGGCAACAAGGGCCGCGACATGATGGTGCACGAGCACTCGGGCTACCCCGGCGGGCTGAAGTCGATTCCGTTCGCGGACCTGCTGCGAACCGATCCGGAAAAGCTGATCCAGCACTCGGTGCGGGGGATGCTGCCCAAGAACAAGCTCGCCCGCCAGCAGCTCGGCAAGCTCAAGGTCTACTCGGGCCCCGACCACCCGCACCAGGCCCAGCAGCCCGAGCCGTTCCCCCTCGCCTGACCGCTCGCGTCAGCCACCCCGTCGCCCAGCCAGCCGGCCGAAGACTCGAGGATCTGTCATGACCGACGCCGCCACCTCCACCAGCCCCAGCCGTCGCCCCGGCTCGGCGCCGCGCATCCACACCGGCCGTCGCAAGACGTCGGTGGCTCGCGTGCGCCTGCAGCGCGGCAGCGGGCAGGTCACCATCAACGGCCGCCCGCTGG
>CAYQMQ010000434.1:0-2002 GCA_964418395.1 uncultured Actinomycetota bacterium | reverse complement strand
CCGGCGTCGGCGGACTCGGCCCCCGCGGCACCCCCCGGTGCGGCCTCGCCCGCCTGCTCGCGCTGATCCTGGTAGGCGGCCAACAGCCGAGCCATCTGGGACAGCCCCGCCTGAGCGAGCTGGGCGGGCTGAGCCAGGACCTGCTGCATGAGGCCGGCGAGCCGGCTCAGCAGCGCCTCGCGGGATTCGAGCTCGGCCAGGCGGCGGGTTTGCTCGGCATCGAGCAGCTGGCCTTCGACCACCCCACCTTTGATCACCAGGGCCGGGTGCTGGTCGGCGAACTTCTTCAGCACCTTGGCCGCGGCGACGGGATCGCCGTCGCACAACGTCAGCGCCGTCGGCCCGGTCAGCAGGTCGTCGGGGATGGCGAGCCCGGCCTTCTCGGCCGCCCGCCGCGTCATCGTGTTCTTGACCACCCGGTACTCGGCGCCCTGCTCCCGCAGCTGGCGCCGAAGCTGAGCGAGCTCGTCGACGTTCAACCCCCGATACTCGGTCAGCACCGTGGCGGTCGACTTCTCTAGCCGGTCGGTCACCTCGGCGACGACCGCAGCCTTCTCGGGGCGGACCATCGCATCTCCTCGTCGCTGGCCGGCATTCACGGCGGCGCATAAAAAAAGCGCCTCCGTCAGCCCGGAGGCGCAGCGCGACCAGCCCGGCAGCGCGATCACGCTCGCCGTGTTTCCCTGGAAGCACCTGCGCCGGCCGGGCGGGTGACCCGTGGCGGGCCCCCGCGCGCCTTCGTCGCCGCCCATCAGGGGGCGAGACCCGGCGGTCTTCGGTCGCGTGAACGCTAGCGCCGGCGCCCCGGACGCGCAACGCCGGCGCAAGCCTCGCGGCCCCGCCTGCCACCGCCTCCGGGGTTCCGCGGAAACGCGCTGCGCCGCGTCGTGGTGGCGGTCACGCTAGCCCCGCTGGTGCCCCGAAGCGAGCCGGAAGAGAGGGCCGAGCCGTGATCGTCACCACCGACGGCGACGAGCTGGTCTTGATCGAACAGGAGCATCACGCCCACTTGACCGGCGATCTGGCGGCCCTGGTGCCGCGCGGCCGGGGCAACCACGCGGCGTTCCTGGCCGCTGCCCGCGTCCACGACAACGGCTGGCGGGAGGCCGATCAGGCCCCGACCCTGGACGCAGACGGCTGGCCGCGCACATTCACCACCGTGGCCGACGACACGTACGAAGCGGTGTGGCGTCGCGGCATCGCCCGCGCAGCCGATGTCGACGCGATGGTCGGCCTGTTGGTCGGCTTGCACGGCGCCCGGTTCTTCGGCGGGCGCTCGAGCCCCGGGATGCGCGCCTTGGACGACAGCGAGCGCGCCCGCCAGAACCGGGTGTTGGCCGACCTCGGCCTGGGCGGCTCGTGGCAAGACCTGCCCGAGGAGGTGGATGAGCCCTCGCAGCGCATCGCCATGCTGGACGCGCTGTCGTTGATGCTGTGCGGCGCCATCGGTCGCGCGATCAGCCCTTCGGTCGGCGAGCAGGCCTACACGCTGACACCCACGCCGGCCGCTTCCGGGCTGGCGACGGTGGCGGTCCGCCCTTGGCCGTTCGACAACCCCGAGCCGTCGCTGTGCGTACGCGCACGGCGTGTGCCCCGGCGGTCGTTCGCCTCCGACGAGGACCTGCAGGCAGCGTTCGCCGAGGCGGCGGTCACCACGTTGGACGTCGAGCTGGCGTGAGCTCACGACCGCCATGGCGCCCCGTGAACCCGCCGGCCCCTGCGGGTGGCGAGGATGCCGGCGCTCAGGCGGCTCCGGCTTCGGCACCCGCGCGCTGTGGCTCTTTCAGGTCGCGGGCGTGGGTCGGATCGATGGGCACCGACGGGCCCATGGAGGTGGCCACGTGCACCGACCGCAGATAGCGCCCCTTGGCGGCCGCGGGGCGTAGCCGCAGCAGCTCCTCGATGGCGGTGCTGTAGTTGGACAACAGCGCGTCGGGGGCGAAGGACGCCTTGCCGATGATCGTGTGCACGTTGCCCTGGCGGTCGGTGCGGAACTCGATCT
>CAYQMQ010000433.1:0-2004 GCA_964418395.1 uncultured Actinomycetota bacterium | reverse complement strand
TCGAGGTCGCCCAGCACGATCTCGCCGGCGTGGTGCCGGGCGGGCGGCAGCCACAACCCGACCTTGTGCGCCCCCAGGGTGACGGTGCGGGTGGCGCGCACGGCGGGCTCGGCCACCTCTCCGGTGGCGCCGTCGACGCCGGTGGGCACGTCGCAGGCGATGATCGGCCCGTCGAAGCGCGCCAGCGCGGCCACCGCCCCGGCTTCCGGCTCGCGCGGGGCCCCCTCGACGCCGGTGCCCAGCAGGCAGTCGACGGCCATGTCCGCCCGAGCGAGCGCCTGCCGCGGGTCGGTGGTGACCGGCCCGCCGCGGCGTTGCCAGCGAGCCAGCATCTCGCCGGCCAGCCCCTGCACCTCGGCCGGGTCGTGGACGCTGCACACGATCGGGTGAGCGCCGAAGTCCGCCAGCCGGCCGGCCAGCGCGAAGCCGTCTCCGCCGTTGTTGCCCTTGCCGGCGAGCACGGCCACGCGCACGCCGTAGCTGCGGCCCCGCAGCTCCCGCACGTTGTGGGCCAGGTGGCCGGCGGCGCGTTCCATCAGCGCCTCTTCCGGCACGCCACGGGCGATCGCGCGCTGGTCCATCGCCCGGACCTGCCACGGTGCGAACAGCGGGATCATCGCACACCCTCGCCCAACAGGGTCCCTCCCCAAGTCGGCTGTCTCCGCGGCATTCGGCACCGCCCGCGCGGGGGTCCACCGGGGCACCACCGACCCGGTCGCCCGACGGCGGTGGGGGTCGCGGCGCGCTGCCGAATGCCTCGCAGGCAGATCCTAGAGGCTGCGTCCCACCTCGCGTCGCCCAGGCACGCCGCCCAACTCGGCCGCGCCCCCTCCGGGGCCGCCGCCTATCCGCTCAGCACGGGGACCTGGCGAGCCGCCTCGGCCACCCGCTGCACGGCGGCGTCCACGTCGACCACCTCCGCTTCGCCGCCGGCCCGCGGGGCGAGCTCCACCCGCCCGTCGCCGGCGTCGCGGCCGACCGTGATCCGCCACGGGATGCCGATCAGCTCCAGGTCGGCGAACTTGACGCCCGGGCGCGCGTCGCGGTCATCGAGCACGACGTCCACGCCGGCCTCGTCCAGGCGGGCGGCCACCTGCTCGGCCAGGGGGCGCTGCACCTCGTCGTCGGCGCGGATCGGCACCACCGCGCACGTGTGGGGGGCGACGGCGGTGGGCCAGACGATGCCGGCCTCGTCGTGGTGCTGTTCGACCAGGGCGGCGGCGAGGCGCTCCACCCCGATGCCGAAGCAGCCCATCCACACCGGCCGGGCCTGGCCGTCCTCGCCGGTGACGGCGAAGTCGAGCGCGTCCGGCTCGGTGTAGCGGGTGCCGAGCAGGAACACGTGGCCGGCCTCGATCGCCCGGCTGATGGCGACCGTGCCGCCGTCGGGCGCCCGGTCGCCGTCGGCGATCCGGTCGAGGTCGGCCAGCTCGGGCAGCACCGCGTCGCGGCTCCACCACACGTCGCGGTAGTGGGTGTCGGTGGCGTTGCCGCCGCACACGAACCCCTGCACGTCGGCGATGGCGTGATCGCCGACCAGGCGGATGGCGCTGGACAGGCCCACCGGGCCGGCGTAGCCCGGCTCGGCGCCGGTGACGGTGCGGATCGTCTCGGCGTCGGCCATCGCGATGTCGGCCGCGTCGACGGCGCGGGCGAGCTTGTCCTCGTCGATCGAGCGGTCGCCGCGGGCCAGAGCGGCCACCAGCTGGTACTCGCCGCCGGCGGTGGTCACCTGATACAGCAGCGTCTTGATCATCCGCTCGGGCGGCACGTCCGGCACGTAGCGCTGCAGGGCCGCCATGGTGGTCGCCCCCGGCGTGTCGACGGCGGTCATCGGCTTCTCCGGCGGGTGCTCGGGCGGATCGAGCTCGGCGCGGGCAACCTCCACGTTGGCCCGGTACTGCCCGGCGTCGCTGGTGGCCACGAAGTCCTCGCCGATGCTGGCCGGCGCGAGGAACTCCGCCGACAGCTTGCCGCCCATCGCGCCGACGTCGGCGTCGGCGC
>CAYQMQ010000432.1:0-2013 GCA_964418395.1 uncultured Actinomycetota bacterium | reverse complement strand
GGCGGTGATCGCGACCCGCCGCCCGGCTGGGGTCCGGTCGTCGACGACGACGGCAACCCCCTCCCCTTCTGAACCCGACCGGCCAACTCGAGCGGGTGAGCCACCCCGCTCACCCCAGCCGATCCGCCCACACTACGCCGGCTGTCCGCAGCCCTCGGGCCGCTGCGGACAGCCGGCATGCGGTCGTGATGGCCCCTTTACCTTGTGGGCGCGGCCGATGCCCCTTTACCGCGACCGCGAGGGTCATCGCTCCTCGGTGCCCGCGTGCCGCGGGCGTTGACGAACTGCTCGATACCGGACCGCTTATGCGCGACAGGCTCGCGCCAGGCATGCCATCCTCCCCTCGCATCACGACGGGATCATCGGGCGCGGGTGCCCGCGCACCCGCCGAGCCGACACCAAAGGATCTGGCATGACCACGCCCCGGTTTGAGCCAGCCCACACCAGGCTCGGCTTCGTCGGGTTGGGGATCATGGGCGAGCCCATGGCCCGCAACCTGGTCGAGGCCGGCTACACCGTCCAGGTCCACAACCGCAGCCGTGAGGCCGTCGAACGGCTCGCTGGCCAGGGTGCGGTCGCGGCGAGCTCACCGGCGGAGGCGGCTCGCGGGGCACACGCGGTCATCACGGTGCTGCCCGACGCCCCCGACGTCGAGGAGGTGCTGCTGTCGACGTCGGGGGTCGCGGAGGGCCTCGACCACGGCGGGGTGGTCATCGACATGAGCACGATTTCGCCGGTGGCGGCCCGCCGGCTCGCGGCAAGCCTGGACGAGCGGGGCCTGCGGATGCTCGATGCGCCCGTCAGCGGCGGCCAGCAGGGCGCGATCGACGCGGTGCTGACCATCATGGTTGGTGGCGACGCTGAGGTCATCGAGGCCTGCCGCCCGATCCTGGAGCGGATGGGCACCACCGTCACCCGGATCGGCGACGCGGGGGCGGGACAGGTCGCCAAGGCGTGCAATCAGATCGTCGTCGCCGGCACCATCCAGGCGGTCGCCGAGGCGCTGACCCTGGCGCAGCGCTCCGATGTCGACCCGGCGGCGGTGCGTTCGGCGCTGCTGGGCGGTGCCGCCGCCAGCAAGATCCTGGATGTGCACGGCCAGCGGATGCTCGACGGCAACTTCGATCCGGGCTTCAAGTCCCGCCTGCACCACAAGGACCTGGGGATCGCGCTGGAAGCGGGCCAGACCGCCGGTGTCCCCCTGATGACGACCGCGCTGGTCGACCAGCTGCTGACCTCCCTGATCGCTCAGGGCCACGGCGACGCCGATCACTCAGCCCTGGCATGGCTGGTGAACAAGCTGGCCGGGGGCGAACACGAGCAGCGATGACCCACCCCCTGGCCTGCCATCGGCTCAGCCGGGCGGCGTGACCGTGCCGAGCAGATGGGGGGCGCCGTGCTTCGGGTCTCGCACGGCGATCGCGCGGGTGTCGCCGTGCACGCCGGTGTGGAAACCGACGGTGGCCGGCACCACGATCGGCTTTTTGAACGCCACGTCCACGGTGTAGGCCTGCGGCAGGCGCGGCTCGACGGCGGCCAGGCTGCGGGCCTTGGTCCACATGCCGTGGGCGATGGTGCGCGGGAAGCCGGCGAGCTTGGCCGGCGCCGGGTTCAGGTGGATGGGGTTGTAGTCGCCGGAGACGGCGGCGTAGCGCCGCCCGATGTCGCGCGGCACCTTCCACAGCGCGGCCGGCTCGTCGGGCACCGACAGGTCGGCTTCGCCCTCCACCGGCTTGGCGGGCTCGGTGGCCAGCGGCTGGGTCGGCTCGGCGGCCGCCGGCCCACCCTCGGCAGCCGCCGGCGCGCCCTCGCCACCCTCGGGGCCGCCGGCCTCGCCGGCGGAGCCGCCCGGTTGTAAGTAGGTGCTGACGCCGTGCCACACGGCCTCGCCGTCGACGGAGGCGTCGGCGACGAGATCGACGGTGGCGCCTTTGGGATGGGGCCGCAGGTTCTCGGCTCGCACCTGGACCGAGATCCGCTCGTCGGCGGTGATCGGGCGCCGCAGCGTGATGC
>CAYQMQ010000431.1:0-2026 GCA_964418395.1 uncultured Actinomycetota bacterium | reverse complement strand
GACGGGCTGCGCTCGCCACAGGCCGCCGCGTGCTTTGCGAGCTACGAGGTGGCGTTCGCCTACCTGTTCGGCTCACAGGCTCGGGGTGACGCGCGCGCCAGCAGCGACGTGGACGTCGCCGTCCGGCACCCGACCGCCGACGCCGCCTCGGTGGACGTACGGGTGGCGCTGGCCACGGACCTGGCCGCCGCGACCGGCTTGGCCCGCGTCGAGGTGGTGGTGCTCGACGAACGCCGATTGCCGCTGCTGTGCCGGGTGCTGCGCGAGCGGGTGGTGGTCTACAGCGCCGACGAGGTCGCCCGGGTCCGGTTCGAGAGTCGCCAGCGGCGCATCTGCGCCGACTTCATGCGGCGCGCCGCCCGCCTCGACCGGGAGCTGCTCGCCGGCCACGCCGAGGGCCGACGCTGATGGTGGACGAGGGCCGCGTCCGCCGCCTGCTGGACCGCATCGCCGCCGAGACCGAGGCGTTGCGGGTCAGCGCCGCCGAGCACGACGACGCCACGCTGCTGGCCCACGCGAACCTGCTGCCCGCCGTGAAGTACCGGTTCGTGGTGACGATCGAAGCCGCGGTCGACGTCGGTGAGCACATCATCGCCGCCGAGCAGCTCCGCGCCCCCGAGTCCTACGCGGACGTGTTCCGGGTGTTGGGCGAACACGGGTGGCTCAGCGACGACCTCGCCTTGCACCTGCAAAGGATGGCGGGCTTTCGCAACGTGCTGGTGCACGCCTACCAGGAGGTCGACGATCACCACGTCATCGCCGTGCAACGCACCCGCCTGGCCGACCTCGACGGGTTCCGCCGCGAGATCGCCACCGGGCTCGCCGGCGACGAGCCCGGGGAACCGCTCGACCCGTAGCGCTCTGGCCGGCACACCGGCCGGAGAGTGGCCGACCCGCCGGCCAGCCCCCTCCGAGCGGGAAGAACGTCACGCTGTGAGGTCAGGGAACGAGCACGGCACGGCTGGTGATGTGCCCGTTGTCGAGATGTTCCAGCACGCTGGGAGCGTCGGCAAGGTCGTACACTTCGACTTCGTTGCGCAGCCCGTGTTCACTGAGGGCTACCAGATCGACGAGCTCGTCGTGGGTGCCGACGAAGCTCCCGGCAATCGTGAGCTCGCGCACCATGGCCTGCACGGTGTCCAGCTGGAGTTGACCGCCGTAGCCCACGATCGAGTAGATCCCGCCCATGCTGAGCATCCCCACTGCGGTCGAGGGCGTGTCGTCCGCGCCGACGAAATCGAGCACCACATCGGCGCCCTTGCCGTGGGTGAACTCGCGGACCGCTTCGGTCGGCTCCTCCTCTGACGAGACGACGGTCTTGTCGGCGCCGAACTGGATGGCCTTGGCTGCCTTTGCGTCGGACACGTCCACGCCGACCACGAACGACGTGGTCAACAGCTTCACCAGGCTGACGGCAAACTGACCAAGCCCGCCGATGCCGATGACCACCACCGTGGATCCGACTCCCAGATGAGGAAGCGCCCCGAGGACCGCGTGGTAGGCCGCGAGACCGGCATCAGCGTAGGGAGCGAACGCCGTCACGTCGGCCCCCTCGGGAAGTGGAACGATGCAGTCGGCTGAGGTGCGCAGGTACTCGCTGAACCCACCCCACGTCACCGCGTCCACGCCCGGAAAGCGGGGAGCCTCGCAGTGCATGTCCTGGCCGCGGCGACAGGGCCGACAGCGCCGACAGGTGATCTGGGGAAAGGCCAGAACCGGTTGCCCCGCGGTCAACCCGGTGACGGCCGGGCCGGTTTCTTCGATCCACCCTCCGTTCTCGTGACCCAGAACATAGGGGGCCTCTGGCAGCCCGAACGCCCAGGCGAGCTCACCCTGAAGGGTGTGCAGATCCGTCCGGCACACCCCGGCCCCACCGATCTTGACGATCACGTCCCGGTCCGAGTCGATCTTCGGGTCTGGGACCTCACCGTATTGGACATCGTTGACCGCATGCATCGCGGCTGCCTTCATCGCATCCCCTTTCGTGGCTCATCCTCCGCGGTGGCGTGTCGCCGCTGGCCTCACC
>CAYQMQ010000430.1:0-2033 GCA_964418395.1 uncultured Actinomycetota bacterium | reverse complement strand
CGGGCGAGCGCCGCCACCGCGAGGACTGGACCGATGCCGAGATGCTCGAGCTGCTGGCTCCCTTCGCCGGCCAGCGAGCCCGGGTGGTCCGAATGTGCAAGCTCGCGGCGGCCCGCCGGCTCGTGCCGCGGCAACGGCGGATCGCCCCGCGGGCACCGTTGTCGGCCCACCGCTACTGGTAGGAGCCGGGGACCGGCCTCGCTAGATTGGCCTGGATGCGGTCCGATCACTACGCCACGCTCGGGGTGTCACCGCGGGCCTCCCCACAGGAGGTGCGGGCGGCGTATCTGCGGCTCATGCGCGCCACCCACCCCGACCGTGCCCGCCAGGACCCGGCAGCCGCCGAGCGCGCCCGACAGGCCAACGCGGCCTACGAGGTGCTCGGCGACGCCGCCTCCCGCGCCGCCTACGACCGGCTGCTGTGCGGCGGCGAACGGCCCGAGGCCGACCCGGACCTGCGGGCGAGACGGCGGCGCGCGATCAGCCACCCGGCCTACTCGGCCGACCGGGCCGACTACGCCGCGATGTTCCGACGCGCCAGCCTGCGCGCCGCGCTGGTCGTCTTCGGCGTGGGGATGGTGTTGCTGGTGCTCACCGGCGCGTGACGGGCGCGCTCAGCCACCGCCGTTCATCACGTCCGGCGGGCTGGCCTCGTCCACCACGCGCTGCAGCGGCGCCAGGAACGGCATCGCGGCGTGATCCAGCGGCTCGGCGGCGGCGAAGGCACCGAGGGAGTCGTCGTCGGCGATCGGCGCCGCGGTGACGTATGGGTGCTGGGCCCTGGCGCCGTACACCAGCACCACCGCCTCGACGTCCACGCCCTCGCTGTCGACCAGGGCCTCGGCCACGAAGCCGTAGCAGGGTGCGTTGCGGGGGCGCAGCTCCCGCTCGGCGAGTGCGGCCAGCGTCTCGCGGCGGTGCTCGTCGTCGTCGGGGAAGTCCGGCAGCGTCATGACCCGGGTGGCCTCCGACGACGGCGCGACCACCGCCGCCGGCACCGGGCGGCCCTCCCGGCTCAGCAGGTCGCTGGCCGCCTGCCGGCACAGCGCCTCGAGCTCGTCCAGCGTCACCGGCTCGTTCCCAGCTCGGCTTCGATCTCGTCGATCGCCGCCAGCAGCGCCGCGGTCCAGTCGTTGTCGCCTGCCGGGCCGGGCACCACGTCCTCGACGATGCGCTCGCGCAGGCCGGAGCCCACCTCGAAGCGGTCGCCCTCCACGCCGAAGTAGCGCCGGCCCGCCTGCTGGTCGGTGAACGCGCCGGGGTGGGCGACCGCGCTCAGCGCCACATCGGCCTGCCACGCGTCCAGCGCCCGGGTCGCGCCGCGCGCGGCCTGTCCGAGGCTGGCCTCCTCGTCCTCCCACACCACGGCGACCGCGTCGACGCCCTCGCTGCGCTCGAGCGCGGCCAGGCGCTGCTCGACCGCGTCGGCGTCGACCACGCCGGCCGCGTCGTGGAGGTGTTGGCCGTCGCGGGCGGGCAGCTCCACGTCGACGCTCGGCTCCCGCAGCGTCAGGGCGAACGCGATGGCCACCCCGATGGCGACGATGCCGATCGCCAAGCGGACGCTGCCCGGCAGGCGCCACCACAGGCCCGGACCGCCCGGCTCGTGGCCGGCCGGCTCGCGGTCGGCTGCCGGTGGGTCGCCCGCCGGCTCGGCCCTTTCGCCGCCCGCTGTCATGAGGTGGGCACCGGCTGGCCGAGGGCGGCGGCGAGCCGGCCGATCGGCCCGTCCAGGTTGTGGGCGGCGGCGAGTTCGGCGACCCGGTCGGGATCCGGCTCCGCCCGCACGAGCGTGACGTCCACGTCCCCGTTCAGCGCGATCACCCACCGCGTGGCGCGCAACGCGTCCGCGCTGCCGCGGAGGTTGCGTGCCAGCGCCGGGGTTTGCTCGTCGGCGTGGGCGAGCAGGGTGTCCAGGTCACCGTAGCGGGCGACCAGCTGGCGGGCGGTCTTCTCCCCCGCCCCCTTCAGCCCGGGAAGCCCGTCGCTGGGGTCGCCCCGCAGCGTGGCGAACTCGGCGTAGCACTGGGGCT
>CAYQMQ010000429.1:0-2036 GCA_964418395.1 uncultured Actinomycetota bacterium | reverse complement strand
CGAGCACCTTGGCATGGCCGGCATAGACCTGGTCGACCGCCGAGTCGTACAGGTCACAGGCCGAACAGCCCCGTATGCCGCTGCGGTTGGCGATGGTGCGCGCGGCGTAGCCGCGCCCGGCGATGGCCTGGGCCTTCAACGCCTCCACCGGCCAGCTCGACGGCACCTCGGCCAGCCCCAGGAGGTAGCGGTCGAGGGCGGCGTCGCCGTCGCGGGCGGGGATGGTCACGTTGACGCGGAACTGCTCGTCGTCGAACTCGGGCTCGAAGTGCAGCGTGCCCTCGGCGTAGGGGGTGCCCTCCGGGAACGACGGGTTCGGCTTCTCGGCGAGCTGGGCGATCATCGCGGCCGGGCCGCTGAGCGGCAGCTCGACGGGATCGCCCGAGCCCGCCCCGGCCCAGATCTCGGCCCCGTCCCCGTCCCCGTCGGACTCGCGCAGCACGAAGCGGCCGTCGTGGCGGCCGAGGCGCCAGGTGGCGCCCTCGGGTTGCGAGATCGTCGTGGCCGGGCCCGTGCCGTCGCCGGTGTCCTCCTCGGGCAGCTGCCACTGGAGATCGCCGTACTCGGGCATGGCGGTGACGGTCACCGTCTCAGGCAGCGCGGCCCCGGCCCGCGTGGGGAACAGGCTGACGCGGACGTCGTCGGGCTCGTCGGCCACCGCGCCGATGTCGGCCACGCGCGTGCCGGGGAAGTAGGTGGTCAGGATCGTCGCGGCGTCGCAGCCGAGCCGGGCCGCGCCCCGCGCGCCGTACTGGCTCAAGCCCACACCGTGCCCCCAGCCCCGGCCCTGCACGACCCAGGCGCCGTCAGCGGGGTCCGGCTCGGCGTGGGCGGGCAGCTGGTCGGCGGCGCCGCCGGCTTCGGGGCAGTGGCTGTCGGCAGCCGCCGGCGACACCCCCGGCGAGGCCTCCAGCCCCACGAGGGCACCGACCACGAGCCCGGCGACCGCGATCACCAACAGCGTGCGCACCATCGCCCTCCTCTGGGCCCGCTGGCCCGCGTGCCCCGGCCGAGCGGTCGTGAACGGTAATGGGTGACCGCGCCGGTGTGGCTGAAGTGACCCCGTCCGGCCGGTCGAGCCGCGCGAGCGCGCAAGCGCCTGAGCCGCGCCGGCCCCCTTCCCTCATCGGGTACGAATCGGACCACCTTGAATCGCGGGGGCGCACCCTCTCGCGGAGCGCTGAGGCGGGGTCATCGGGTCATGTGGCGGGCGGCGTCGCGGCGCACGCCGTCGGACACCGCCGCGGGCCCGCCCAGGATCGTGCCGGAGGAAAAGACCCCCTCGGCGAGCAGGTCGCGCACCGGCGGGGCCAGGTCGAGGCGGTCGCGGGCGACGAGGGCGAGCACGCCACCCGAGCGGGCGCTGTAGGCGCCGGCGGCCAGCGCGTCCGGGAACGCCTGGCCGCTGGCGAGCACGGCGGTGTCGCGGTCGTCGCGGGCGAGCGCGTCGCGGGCGACCAGCGCCGAGGTGGCAAACCGGGTCGAGCCGGCGAAGCGGTTGACGGCATAGCCCTCGGCCTCGAGCTCGTCGGCCACGGCCTGGCTGAGCACGCCCGTTCCGCCGATCAGGTGGACGGTCTCGGGCTCGAGGTCGGCCAGCGCCGCCCGCGCGGCCGGGTGCAGCTCGTCGCGCAGCGTCAGCAGGGTGGGGACCCGGTCGCTGGAGGCGCCCAGGGCGCCGGCGGCCAGCGCGTCCGGCCAGTCGGTGCCCAGCGCCAGCGCCACTTCCTCCACCGCGGCCCCGGCCAGCTCGTCGGACAGATCGTCGGGCAGCCCGACCAGCGGCGCGTCGACGGCGCTGGCCCGCGCCGCGTCCGCGGCCGTGTCGAAGCGGGTGGCGCCCTCGATGCGGACGACGTCGTAGCCCCGGTCGGCGAGCTCGTCGGTGACCGCCGGGGCGATCGCGGCTTCGCCGCCCATGACGACGACGGTGTCGACCCCGAGCGCGTCGAGGGTCGCCGCCGCCCGGGAGGCGAGCGCGTCGCCGGGGGTGAGCAGCACCGGCGCGTCGCGGCCGGCGGCCAGGGCGGTGGCGG
>CAYQMQ010000428.1:0-2036 GCA_964418395.1 uncultured Actinomycetota bacterium | reverse complement strand
AGCGCCTCCTCCGGCAGCAGCGCGTCGGTGAGCTCTTCCAGCAGCTCGCCCAGCGTCCACGGCTCGCTCTCGGCATCGCCGAGGGGCTGGTCGAGGTGCAGCAGGGAGGCGGCCCGGGTGGCGGCCTGGCGGGCCTGGACCTCGTCGGCGCCGACGCCGAGCTCGTCGCCCACCTCCGCGTCGGACGGCGGCCGCCCGTGACGGCGCTGCAGCTCGTCTTCGACCCCCGCCAGCGCCCGCGCCTTGCGCCGCATCCCCCGGCTGGCCCAGTCCCGGGACCGCGTCGAGTCCAGGATCGCCCCGCGGATGCGGATCGCGGCGAAGCGGCCGAAGGGGGTGCCGCTGGTGGGGTCATAGCGGTGGGCGGCCTCCACCAGCCCGAGGGCGCCCGCGTTCCACAGCTCGCCCCGATCCACGTGCCGGGGGAAGCGTGCGGCGACCTCGTTGACGATGTGTTGCACCAGGTACAGCTGCGAGGAGATCAGCTCGTCGGCCGAAGCGTCGCGGGGGGCCGAATCGGCTTGCGGCCCGCTCGTGTGACTGTCGCCACTCATGGGATGCTCCCTGGGTCGTCTCTGTGCAGACCCGAGAGCGCTCGTGGCCGCAGTACGATCAACGGCACGACGGGGTTGTGACTTTAGCCCGTCTGGGCTAAATCCGGGTCACGCTCGCGGCCGGCGACCGGTCGGCAGAGTCAGGCGTCCTCGCCGGAGCGCGGACGGCGAGCCTTGTTGGCCATCCGCCGGGCCTGAGCGGCCGTGGCCACCGCCGTCGCGTTCTCGCGCACCACCTGCTCGTAGATCTCGCGCCGATGCACGGGCACCGAGCGGGGCGCGTCGATGCCGATGCGGACTTGGTCGTGGCGGACCTCCAGCACCGTCACCGTGACGTCTTCACCGACCATGAGCGACTCGCCGGTACGTCGAGTGAGCACGAGCATGGCGGCGCTTACCAGGAGATCGGCAGCGGCGCCCGCAACGGGGCGTCCTGAACGAGAACCACCTGCCGCCCCCGGCGGGTGGTGGTGTTGACCACGAACGGCGCCCGCAGGTTCGCCCACGCCTCGCGGCGCTCCCCGTCCACGGTGACCGCGCAGAACAACGCGGCCTCCTCGGCGGAGTCCAGCTCCAGGTGCTCCCGGTCGCTGTCGGCCAGCTCGGGGGCGTAATCGGGAAAGAACAGCCACGGGTGGGTCACCAGCAACGCCACGGCTTCCTCGTCCAGGCTCTCCAGCACCTGGAACGCGGTGTCGTCGCCGGCGGTGACCAGCCGGAAGCGCGACGAGCCCGGAAAGCCGGGGATGCCCTCATCGAAGGTCACGGCGCCCTCGACATGGCTCGGCGCGTCCGTGGTCTCCACCATCGTGTCCTCCGCGAGCTCGCGGCCGAGGCACCCCCGGACCGTGCGCCGTAGCCTAGCCGGGGGCGCCAGGACCGTCAGGCTGGTGGGGCTCACCGCAGGAAGTCCAACAGCGACGGGCCCATGACCCGGGCCAGCGACCCGAGCGCCGCCTCGTAGGCCACCTCTTGGGTCTGCAGCTCCATGATGGCCTCGGCGAGGTCGACATCCTCCACGTTGGAACGCTCCGTCTTGATCGCGAGCAGGTCGCGCTCGCCGCGGTTCAGCGCCGCCTTGACGCGGTTGTGGGCGACGCCGACGGCCGAGTGATGAGCCTGCAGCTGTTCCCGAGCGGTGTCCAGCTTGCCGAGGCTGGCCGACGCCGCATCGTCGTCTCCGGCTGCGACCTGCGTCGCGATCTCGTCGATCAGCGCGAAGAGGTTGTCCCCGGCCCCGGGCACGCCGGTGAACAGCTCCTGAGCGGTGACGTTGAGGCGCACGTCCTCGTGCGGGCCGATGGTGCGCCGCACCTGCTCGATGTCGTCCTCGGGCGGCGGCGAGAACGCGTAGCCGGCGCCGGTGGCCGTGACGGCCGGCTCGGCGCGATACCCGGCGAACAAGGCGGTCTTTCCCTGGGTGCGGTTGGCCAGGGCCATGAGCTCGTCGCGCAGCTCGTGGAGCTCGGTCGCGATCGCCTC
>CAYQMQ010000427.1:0-2043 GCA_964418395.1 uncultured Actinomycetota bacterium | reverse complement strand
GTCGAGGAGCTGTGGGATCGCTTCAGGCCGGGGAGACCGTGGCGGTGATCGCCCGCAAGTCGGGCCGCGCTCCTGGGACGGTCAACGAGCGCGTCCGCGAACATGGTGGGTTCCCACAGCTTCACCGTTCTGCCGCTGGAGGCCCGCCGGGAGCCGGCGGGCGACCACGCCACCGAGGTGACCCAGTCGGTGTGGTCTTGCAGAGGCTAGCCGAGCTGCTCGCCGGCTTCGTCGGCGGGTGCGCTGGGCTCCTCGGCGGGCTGCGCCCACCGAGGTCGGTTGGACTCTCGACGGGAAGCAGGCCGGGTTGACCTCCGTCGAGGTACGCACCGAGCCGGCTGCCGCGCTGACGGTTCGACTCGACGATCAGGAAACGCTCATCCACGGCACCGGCGAGATACACACCCACCTGCCGGGCGACGCCGCCCGGGTCACCGTCGCGCTGGCTCTCTCCCGGCCTTCCTGACGTCCGCTCCGGCGCGAAGCCAGCGGGAACACGAGGGCGGCTGGCTTTCGCAGGCGATGTATCAACAACAGCGGCTGTCGACTCTTCTGTCACGAAGTTGTCGACAAGGCGTCCGATCGCCGGAGAGGCTTGATGGGCCACGGGGGTTTCGCAACCGCGCCTGCGAACGGAAGGCGACCTCGCGCCGGGTGGGCGGTGGTCGTGGTCGCGGCGGTCGTGCTGATCGGGCTGGTGGTCGGCGGGTTCGTCTGGTTCGGCGGTGGGAAGGAGGGCTCTGAGGAGGTCGTGGGACGGCTGCCAGCTGGCGGCGGGATGAGCGCGACCAGCGACGGGCGCGTGGCCACGCTCAATGATGAGGGCACGCTGACCATCTGGAGCGCAGATGGGTCGCGGCTGGTGGAGCTCACCGGGCAGTCGACAGGTCCGGGGACGGCCAACGCACGCCAGGCGGCGTCCGCGAGCGGCACGGACGCCGTCGATTTCTCCCCGGATGGCTCGCGAATCGTGGTCGCTGATGACCACCATCGCGGCTGGATCCGCGACGCCCGCACCGGCAACAAGCTCACCCGGCTGGCGCGCCGACTGACCGATCCGCACTGGAGTCCCGACGGCGGGCGCATCGCCGCGATCCTGCCGGCGGGGCGCACCGGCTTCGACGGGGCTCGCGACGTCGGAGTGTGGAACGCCGACACCGGCGAGCTCATCCGCCGCTTCGAACCGTATCGTCCCCACGAGCTCGCCTTCGCCCCGGACGGCTCGCAACTGGCCGCCATCGGCGGCACGGCGCAGGCGTCGGTGCACATCTGGGACCTCGACTCCGGCGGGCAGCTGTGGCGCTGGTCGACAAGCGACGAATCTGCCCGCACACCGCAGTCGATCGCGTTCCACCCCGAAGACGACCGGCTCCTGATCGGTACAAAGTCCGGCCGTGTGCTCCGGTGGGACGTCAACAAGGCGCGCCCGTCGACGTCCTTTCGGGTCCACAAGCGGGCCGTGACCAGCATGGCCCTCAGCCGCGACGGCCAGAAGCTGGTCACCGCCGCCGGCGACACCGTCCGGCTGTGGGACCTCGACACGCGCACTGAGCAGGTCGTACGACAAGGCAGCGCCCCGATATCGAAGGTGGCCTTGACCTCCGACGGCGACCGCGTGGTCGCCACCAGCCCAACTGGCCTCACCCGCGTCTATAACGTCAGCTCGTCGCCCGGCTGAAAGCCCCCACCGGCGAGGCGCGTCCACCGACGTCGTGGTGGGAACTGCCACCACGGCCGTCTTCGCAGAAAAGAGGCGCCTGGCCACCGACGGCGAGAACGGCGCCGTCCAAGTCCGTGACCCGACCGCCAGCACAGCGACACCCTTCGAGTGTCAACTCTTCCGACACACTGGCCCGGCGGCGCGATCGTTGCGGCAGCCCCATCGGGTGGGGTAGGCGAGATCGTCGGCGATCAGTGACGCGGCCGTGTCGTAGGGGGGCGTAAGCAGGCCGGCGTCGGCGATCTCGGTGTAACCCCAGGTGATGGCGTTGACGTTGGACGGCACCTCGTCAATGCGCGCGGCCGCCGAGGTGGGGCGCCACC
>CAYQMQ010000426.1:0-2048 GCA_964418395.1 uncultured Actinomycetota bacterium | reverse complement strand
TCGCCGAGCAGGGTCACCGACGGCAGCTCGGCAAAGCCCTGCCGCTGCAGGTAGTCCCTGGTTTCGCCGGGGTAGGAGTCGGTCCACACACCCAGCTGGGGCGCGTTCCAGGCCGCCGACAGACGCGTGGCCGCCAGCGCCGGCACCCAACCGTCACCGCGCTGCAGGTTGGCGGTGACATAGGTGTCGCCGGCGAAGCCGTCGACGCCGGGCCACATCTGCTCGGCGACGGCCACCGCGGTGCCCATGCGATTGCGACCGGCCACCCGCTGAGGGTTGGGGGTCGCGTTCGCGGCCTGGTCGCTGACCACCGCGGTGCCGCCCACCACCCAGGTGCGCTGGGGGCTCAGCCCGTCGAGGACGCGTTCGGCGGCCGGATGCAGCTGGTCCTGGGTGGTCAGCACCACCGGGGCCACCTCGCGGGCGGCGTAGGCCCCGGAGGTGATCGCGTCCACCCAGTCGAGGCCGTTGGCCACGATCACTTCCTCGCGGGGCGTGGCCACCGCGCGAGCCGCCGCCTGCGCGATCGCCTCGGCGGTCTCGAACCGCGTGGTGCCCTCCAGGCGGGCGATCCCGTAGCCGGCCTGGTCCAGCTCCTGCTCGACCTGGCTGGACACGGCCTGGTCCCCGCCCAGCAGGTAGATGTCGGCCAGCCCGCCGGTCACCCGGTCGATCTCGGCGCGCACGTCGGGGTGCAGCGGCTGGCCGGGCCCGCCGGGGGTGAACAGGATGCAGCCCACCCCGGGAAGGGCCGAGCCGGCCAGGGCGTCGGCGAACTCGTCGTCGCGGGCCAGGGCGAGGCGGTCCACCGTCCCGTCGTCGTGTTGCAGCCGGCACAGCTCGATGGCGATGTCGCGGGGCTGGCCAGTTCCCAGCCCGTCCACGCGGGCCACGCCCGGCTCGCCGGGCTCGGCCTGGGCCGGTTCGTCGCCGGGCCAGGGCTCGGCGAGCCCGCCGGAGTCGTCCAGGGCGATGACCCGGGTGCCCTCCGTGGGGTCCTCGGTGACCACCAACAGATCCTCGTCGAGTGCGTTGATCACCAGGTCACGCCACAGGTCCCCGTCGTCGAGGCCCATCCGGTCCTCGATCGCGGCGTCGCTCACGTACCAATCGCCTTGCCCTTGGGCGTCGAGCTTGGTCACGGCGCTGCGCTCCGACTCGACGGCCTCCCCTGGAGCGTGGGCATACAGGGCGCCGTCGGCGTCGGCCAGCCGTCCGCCGTAGCCGGTTGTGGGATAGGCTGAGCTGAGCTCGCCCGTCCACACCCGCGAGCCATCCGCCGGGTCGTACGCCCGCAGAGGCTCTGCCCCGGCGCTCTCGTCGCGTAACGCCACCAGCCCCTCGCTGACGGTCAGTCCGCGGGGGCCGCGGGTGTACCCACCGTCCGGGCCGGTGGGGGACTCCCAGGCGATCTCGTCGAGGTCGGTCGTCAGATCCACTCCGGCGAGAAGCCCACGCGCGTCGCTGAGTTGCTCCGTGATCACCCCGAGGGCCAGCGTGTCATCCACGCGCACGAAGTGGACGGCCCGGATGTCGGCGGCGCGGGGCTCGTCGTGCTCGGCCTCCTGCAGATCCAGTGGGATGCCGACGCGATCGACCACGTCCCCGGTGGCGAGATCGATCTCGATGAGCTCGGGGCGCAACACCTCGTCGGCGTCCGCCGTGGCGACGGCGACGTACACCGCGTCGCCGGTGACCAGCACCTGCGTCTGGCGGCCACTGTCGCGGATCAGCTCGTCGAACTCGCCGTCGTCAGCGCTGACCTGCCACGCCTGCGCAGGCGTGTCGCCCGAGATGTCGTAGGCCGCGAGCCCGTCGACATCGCCGCCGCCGCGCCCGCCGGGGATCACCAGGTGCTCCGGATCGCCACCGATGTGCAGATTCCCCCGATCGCGGGTGCAGCGAAAGGCGTTCTCGAGCCGGGTCCCGTCGATCGGCTCGCCGGTGGCGGCATCGACGGCCTCCAGGGCGTCGTCCGTCCAGCGCTCGACCCAGATCCGACCCTGCGAGTCGACGCTCTGGCCGCACTCGGCGCGGATGCCGGGCAG
>CAYQMQ010000425.1:0-2053 GCA_964418395.1 uncultured Actinomycetota bacterium | reverse complement strand
CGGCGCGGGAGCGCAGATAGCGGTGCAGCGCCCGCGACGTCTGCCGCCCGAACGGCGCCGCCCGTGTCTTGCGGCCCTTGCCGACCACCACGACCACCTCGGCCTCCAGGTCGACGCGGTCCAGCGTCAGCCCGGCGACCTCGGCCAGCCGCGCCCCGGTGTCCACGAACACCCGCAGGATCGCCGCATCGCGCCGCTGGGTGAAGTCGGTGCCCGAGCACGTCGCCAGCAGCGCCTTGACCTGCTCGTGGGACAGCACCGGCGTCTCCTGATCGGGCACCCGCGGCTGCTTCATGCCCGCCATCGGGTTGGCGTCGATCTCGCCCTCGGCGACCGCCCAGCCGAAGAACTGCTGCAGGGCCCGGAACCGCGCCGAGACGGTCGCCGGCTTGTAGCGGTCGGCCTGATCGGCCAGGAACGCCCGCACGGCGTCGCGGTCGAGCTGGGCCAGGGCGGTGGCCCCGGCGTGCTCGCGCAGCCGCGACAGCGCCTCCAGGTACGTCGTCACGGTCTTGTGGGCGAGGTTGCGGGCCCGCATGTCGGCCCGCCACGACGACGCGAGCAGGTCCAGCTCGTCGGCCACGGCCGCCTCTCGGGGTCTTGTGTTATCCGTCGCGGGAGCGCTATGCTCTCCCTGTCAGCGTCGGATGATAGAGGCAAAGCCCTTGGCACGTCTAGGTTTCGTGCCCGCGGGAGGATTCGAACCCCCGACCTACTGCTCCGGAGCTAGGTGCGTCTTAGCGCCGTGCTCTTTCCCCAAAGTTGCGGGGATTGCAGGGGATCGCGGGAGCGGAAACGGCCGTGTTATCTGGACGCTGACGGGACCGAACGCACCCCTTGCGAAGGGACCGTCATGGACGCTACCGCACCACCGGACACGACCGAGTGGCGGCTACAGAACCTCCGTGTGGCCGCGGCGCGGCTACTGGACTCACGAACGCCCACCTGGCCGTCGGATACCCACACGAACAAGCGGCTGGTCGATGAGGACCTGCTGCTGCAGCTGCAGGTGGTGCTGCACCACGATCAGCCGGTGCGGTTCGGCGAGGACCCGGCGGTCGGCCAGCCGGTGACCCGCGATCCGGATGACCTGCGGGCTCGGGCCGATCAGCTCGCAGGCCCTGAGATCTGGTCGCCATCCCATGTGCCACGACGGCCCATCGACGGGGAGGACGACCAGTGAGGCGCTTCCTGTACGCCCTCGGCAAGCTCATGGGCGACGCCAACGCGATCAAGAAGGGCAAGGTCGGCCGCAGAGTCGGCCGGCGAGTCGCCGGACGGGCCACCGGCAAGGGCCTCGGCAAGCTGTTCGGCTGAAGGGAGCCATGCCATGAGCGACGTTGAGGATCGCATCCCCGAGCATCTGCGCCAGCAACGCGACGAGCTGCTCGCCACCGGCCAGGCGCTCGACGAGGCCATCTGCGAATGGCTGGACCAATGCGAACTGTTCGAGTCTGCCGTTGATCCCGAGGTCTACCCGAGCCTCGCCGACGATGAGGAACCCAGCGATACCGACCCCGACGTTCTCGATGCCACCACCGAACCCCTCGTGGTGTTGGCTTCGGCGATGCTGCTGAGGCTATCCACATTCGGCTCGGATCAGATCTGGCCGAAGGCTCTGCGGAGTCAGGGCCTGACCGGGCGAGGCCTCGATGAGCACCGCTGCGAGATCGCCCTAGTCATGGAGTACGCCGTGGCAAAGGCTGGTGGGCCCGGAGAGGCGGCCAACCAGGTAATGCACCGCCTCGTGGGTGAGGCCTTCGAGTACGACATGGCCAGGATCTGGGGCGCGAAGGCGCTCAACCTTCCCGGGCTTCAAGGCGCCTGATTTTCTACCACGATCCTGCGGGACGGACCTCTACCACCACCCTGCGACACCACGCCCCCGGGCCACGCGCTCGGGGGCGACGTCGTGACCGGCCTCCCTGCATCGCTGAGAGCCGCCACACGGCTTACGGGACGGGTCAGGCGGCCTCGCGGGCCTCCCGGCGCATCTGACGGCGCTCATGCTCCGTCGTGGCGCCCCACACCCCGACCAGCTCGGGGCGGGCCA
>CAYQMQ010000424.1:0-2055 GCA_964418395.1 uncultured Actinomycetota bacterium | reverse complement strand
CCCCCTCGGGGCGCTGCGGGCAGTCGGCGTGGTCTTGTGGCTGGTGAGCGAGTCGCGACGGCCGTAAGCCCCAGCCGCTGGTCACCGTCGTGCCTCATCCCCGCCCGGTGCCCCGAACGGGGTGAGAAAGCGCTCGTGGTGGGGTAATCCTCTCAATGGACAGCTCGATGGTGGAGAGAACACCCCCGTGCAGTCGTCGAAGAAAGGAGGGTGAACATGGCACTGGTTCGTCGGCAGCCGCGCAGCCCGGAGCGTTCGGCGGAGTTCCCCGACCTCCTGACCCGTTCGCCGTGGTCGGGCCTGTTGAGCAACTGGGAGCCCTTCCGGGACCTGTTCGAGGAGACGGGTATCCCCGTCGAGGAGTACCAGGAGGACGGCACCCACGTGGTGAAGGCGGAGATCCCCGGGATCGACCCTGACAAGGACGTGGACATCACCGTGCAGGACGGGGTGTTGCGCCTCCGGGCGGAGCGTCGTCAGGAAGAGAAGACCGAGGACAAAGACTTCTATCGCCAAGAGATTCGCTACGGCAGCTTCGCCCGCAACATCCCGCTTCCGCCGGGGGCCAACGAGGACGACGTCAAGGCCGAGTACGTCGACGGCGTCCTGACGGTCCGGTTGCCCATCACCGAAGAGAAGCAGGGAACCAAGATCCCGATCAACCGCGGATAACGCCCTGTCCGACGTGCGGGGCACCGGCGCGGCCGGGCAGAGGTCACGCGATGGCCGCGCCGTCCCCGCTGGGCACCTCAGTCGGTGAGCAGGCAGCCGTCTCTGAGGGCAGGGCCGGTGCCGACGACGATCGGCGGCATGATGTGGCGGTCGGGATCGTGGTCGGTGCCGTCGAGGCGACAGTCGGCGTGTCCGCGCTGGCGGCCGTCCTCGCCGTAGGCGGTGACTTCATCCACGGGCGCGGGCACCGCCGCGGTCGCGAAGCCCAGCGGGAAGCCGAAGTCGGCGTAGACCACCTCGGCGCGCGTGGTGCCGCCGGCATGCTCGATGGCCACCGCGGTCGAACGCGGGTCGACGATCGTGGCCACGATCACGGTGTCGTCGAAGGACAACCCGTCCAGCGCGCGCACGCTCGAAGGCCCCCGCGCGTCGCCACACACCCGCAGGGCGCGGGTGCCCTCCACCATGATGTCCGCACACGGTCGGTCGGCCTCGGGCTCGACGGCCGTGGCCGTCCACGCGTTCCCGTCGGCGTCGCCGGAGGCGATGGGCACTGGTGGGGGATCTGGCGCTTGCGCCAGCGTGGCCTCGAGCAGCCGGGGGGAGACGAAGACGAACACCAGCACCAGCGCGATGCTCAGAAGGATGCACGCGATGACGAAGGTCCTCCCCGAGCGCTTGTGCGCGGCCTCGGTGGCAGACGGGGACTGCTCGGACGAATCGGTCAGGGAGGGCATGGCTCACAGATCTGTGTGGCGGGAGGGTCGCCAGCCATGATGGCGGTGCGGCGGCGGTGGGGCAGCCGACAGGTGGGCAGATAGCATCCGCCTGCCGTGGAGTTGATCACCCTGGCCGACATCGAGGCGGCCGCCGAGCGCATCGGGCCGCTGCTGCAGCGGACGCCGGTGGAGCCGTCGCGGGCGGTCAGCGCCCACAGCGGCGTGCGGACGCTGCTGAAGTGCGAGCACCTACAGCGAACCGGATCGTTCAAGATCCGCGGCGCCGCTCACCGCATCGCGCGGCTGTCGCCCGAGGAGCAGGCCGCCGGGGTGGTGTGTGCGTCGGCGGGCAACCATGCGCAGGGCGTGGCGCTGTCGGCCCAGCGGATCGGGGTGGCGGCCACCGTGTTCATGCCGGCCGCCGCGCCGTTGCCGAAAGTTGACGCCACCCGCGGGTACGGCGCGGCGGTGGTGCTCACCGGCGACTCGTTCGACGACGCCTACGCCGCCAGCCGCGAGCACGTCGACCGCTACGGGGCCACCTACATCCATCCCTTCGATCACCCGGACGTGATCGCCGGACAGGGCACGCTCGGTCTGGAGGTGCTCGAGCAGGTGCCCGACGTGGCCAGCGTGGTGGTGCCCGTCGGCGGTGGCGGGCTCA
>CAYQMQ010000423.1:0-2068 GCA_964418395.1 uncultured Actinomycetota bacterium | reverse complement strand
GGCGCGAACCGGTCGAAGAAGATCGCGCCGTAGGCGAAGAAGGCGCCCGCGATCGTGGGAACCTCGCGGGGGCTGGCCTCGCGCGGGCGCCCGCCTGTCATGTCGCGACCCTCCTCGTGGCGTGGGACCACAGCCCGACGAGTTTGCCACCCCATACCGCGGCGCCACTCCCGGCAGGCCTTGACACGGCGGGTCGATGCGCCGTACGGTCAACGTGTCTGCACAGTTGTTCGCACGCACACTCGCGGGCCCATGTGGAGTCGCTTCCGCTCGTGGAAGGGGACTGTCATGCGACTCATCGACCTCGAACGGTTCGACGGAGCGGTCTTCAGCGGCGGCTGGCACAAAGGGCGCGGCGGCACGATCACCGACATCGCCCCAGCCACCGGTCAGACATTGGTCGAGACGGGCCGAGCCAACGCCGAGGAGGTAGGCGAGGCCGCCGAACGCGCCAAGGCAGCCCAGCGTCAGTGGGCAGCCACCTCCTTCGAGCACCGCGCTGAGATCCTGCGTCGGGCGGTGGGCTTGCTGGACGAGCACACCGACGAGCTGCAGCAGTGGATCGTGCAGGAGGCCGGCAAGATCCCGCCGGCTGCGGGCAAGGAGATCGCAATCGCCCGCGGCGAGCTCAACGAGGCGATCGCACTGACCTCCCAGCCGTCTGGGGACGTGCTGCCGTCCGAGCAGCCCGAGCGACTGAGCATGATCCGACGCATACCCGTCGGCGTGGTCGGGGTGATCAGCCCATGGAACTTCCCGTTGAACCTGTCCCTGCGCTCGGTCGCGCCGGCGTTGGCGCTGGGCAACGCCGTGGTGCTCAAGCCGGACCCGAACACGCCGGTCGCGGGCGGGCTGGTCATCGCCCGGCTGTTGGAGGAAGCCGGGCTGCCCGACGACGTACTGCACGTGCTGCCCGGCGATGCCGAAGCCGGACACGCGCTGTGCACCGACCCACGCGTGGGGATGATCTCTTTCACCGGCTCGACCGACGTCGGGCGGATGATCGCCGATCAGGCCGGCCGGACCCTGAAGCGGGTGGCGCTCGAGCTGGGCGGCAACAACGCCCTCATCGTCTTGGACGACGCCGACGTGGATCTGGCGACCTCGGCCGGCGCGTGGGGCTCGTTCCTGCATCAGGGTCAGATCTGCATGACCGCCGGCCGCCACTTGGTGCACGAGAAGGTGTTCGACCAGTACGTGGAGCGCCTCGGCGAGCGGGCGGGCAAGCTGCCGGTCGGTGATCCGGCCAGCGAGCAGGTCGCGATCGGGCCGTTGATCAACGACCAACAAGTGCAGCGGGTGGCCGACATCGTGGATGCCACCGTCGGCCAGGGCGCCCGCGTCGTGACCGGTGGCACGCACCACGACCGGTTCTTCGACCCCACGGTGTTGACCGACGTCACCCCGGACATGCCGGCTTTCGCCAACGAGATCTTCGGCCCGGTGGCCCCGGTGGTGCCCTTCGGCGACGAGGACGAGGCCGTCGATCTCGCCAACCGCGTGGAGCACGGGCTGGTGGCGGCCATCCAGACCAGCCGGCCCAACCGGGGCATGCGGTTGGGTGAGCGTCTCGAAGCCGGCATGATCCACATCAACGACCAAACGGTCAACGATGAACCGCACGTCCCCTTTGGCGGCATCGGTGCCTCGGGCAACGGTTTCCGCTTCGGCGGGCTGGCCAACCTCGAGGCCTTCACCTTCAGCCAATGGGTCACAGTGCGCGACGAGCCCGCTTCGTACCCGTTCTGAGCCCGAGCGCGGCGAGCTCACTCGCCCGGTAGAGGCTGGTCCGGGTTGTGGTCATCGGTGGAGAGGGCGACGAGATCGGCGAGGCGCTGTTCGATGGCCGCCACCGCGTCGCGCAGGTCGTCGAGATGGCGAGCGACGGCCTGCTCGGTGCTGAGCACACGTCGGCGCCAGGTCAGATTCACACACGCCAGCACGCGGCTGTGCCCCCGGACGGGCATGGCGATCGAATCGCGGCCGTCGTCCACCGTCGCCCGGGTCTCCGCGTAGTCGCCGCCGAAATCGGGGCTGCGGATGCTGTAGCCCCGGGCCCGGGTGGCCC
>CAYQMQ010000422.1:0-2069 GCA_964418395.1 uncultured Actinomycetota bacterium | reverse complement strand
AGGTCACCCCCGCCCACGACCCGCTGGACCACGAGATCGGCCAGCGCCACGGGCTCGAGCCGGTCGAGGTGATCGGCGACGACGGGCTCATCACCGAGCGCGGCGGGCCCTACGCCGGCCTCGACCGGTTCGCCGCCCGCGAACGGGTCAAGGCCGACCTCGCCGAGCGCGGGCTGCTCGGCGACGTCGCCGCCCGTGTGCACCCGGTGGGCCACTGCTCGCGGTGCGACACCGTGGTCGAGCCCAAGTTGTCCACCCAGTGGTTCGTGGCCACCCGCCCGCTGGCCGACCGCGCGGCACGCACGTTGCGGGAGGGCGAGCTGCGGTTCGTGCCCGAGCACATGGCCAAGGGCTATCTCGACTGGCTGGACAACCTCCACGACTGGTGCATCTCACGCCAGCTGTGGTGGGGCCACCGCATCCCGGCGTGGTACGAGCCCGACGGCACCGTCCACGTGCGCCGCGAGGACCCCTCGCCAGAGGAGGTCGAGCGCCTCGGCCTCACCCAGGACCCCGACGTGCTGGACACGTGGTTCTCCAGTCAGCTGTGGCCGCTGACCACGCTGGGGTGGACCGGCGGCGGGCGGGACGAGACGCCCGAACTGGCCACCTGGTATCCGAACGCCGTCATGGAGACCGGCTACGACATCAACACCTTCTGGGTCAGCCGGATGCACATGATCGGGCTGTACCTGCTCGACGAGGTGCCGTTCGAGGTCGTGTTCAACCACGGGATGGTGCGCGACGAGCCCGGCAAGAAGATGTCGAAGAGCTTCGGCAACGTCATCGACCCGCTGGAGTTCTGCGAGGCCTACGGCGCCGACGCGCTGCGCTTCGCGCTGCTGCGCAGCGCCAGCCCCGGCCACGACGTGCCGATCGCCAAGGAGTGGATCGAGGGCGCCCGCCGGTTCTGCAACAAGATCTGGCACGCCTCCAAGTTCACGCTGAGCCTGCTCGAGCCGTTCTCCGCCGACGGGTCCCCGCCGGCAGAAGCCGCCCGCACCGTCGAGGACCGCTGGCTGCTCAGCCGCCTGGAGGCCGCCCGCGCCGAGGCGGTGGCCGCCTACGCCGCGTACGACCTCGCGCGCGCCGCCCGAGCGCTGTACCACTTCACCTGGGACGAGCTGTGCGACTGGTACGTCGAGGTCGCCAAGCTGCGCGACGACGACGCGGCCGCCCAGACGCTGGCCTACGCCCTCGACCACGTACTGCGCCTGCTGCACCCCCAGATCCCGTTCGTCACCGAAGAGATCTGGCAGGCGCTGTGGGCGGCGCTCGAGGCTGAGCCGCCCGCCGCGGCGGTGATGGTGGCGCCGTGGCCGCAGCGCCCCGCCGCCGAGCGCGACGTCGAGGCCGAGCAGGCGTTTGCGATGGTGCAGGAAGCCGTCACGGCGCTGCGGCGCTTTCGCTCCGAGCACCAGCTCGCGCCCACCGCGCGCGTGGACGTGGTGGCCGTGCCCCGCGAGCGGGGCTCGGGCCAGCTCGCCGCCCTCCAGGGAGCCGTCGAGGGGCTGCGGCGCCTGGCCGGTGTCGACGGGTGGCGCGTGGCCGAGGACGGCGAGCCCGGCGAGCTGGGCCCGACCGGGCGCATGTCGCTGTCCGGCGTCGACCTGCTGGTGCCGCTTACCGGGCTCGTCGACCTCGACGAGGAGCGCGAGCGCCTCGAGCGCGAGCTCGGCCAGGCCGAGAGCGAGCGCGACCGGGCTCAGGCGATGCTGGCCAACGAAGGCTTCGTGGCGAACGCCCCCGCCCAGAAGGTGCAGGCAGAGCGCGACAAGGTGGCCGAGTGGAACGAGCGGATCGAGGCGTTGACCGCCCAGCTGGAGGCGCTGCGCTGACCGCGATGTCGCAGCCCGCGCGACCGAGCCTGGAGGCGGTGCTCGACGACGTCGCCACCCGGTGCCGGGCGGGCCTGGGTGCGGCGGCGGCAGCGCTGTACGGCCGCGACGCGACGGCCACCGCCCGGGCGCTGCGGGCGCAGGCCGAGGGCGACGCGCGGCGGTGGCCGTGGCTGCCGGGGCCGTGCTATGGCGCGCTCGAGCCGTTGGGCCTGGCCTTCTCCCACGACG
>CAYQMQ010000421.1:0-2070 GCA_964418395.1 uncultured Actinomycetota bacterium | reverse complement strand
CGCGCTCGACGATCTCGGTGCCGGCGTTGACCATCAGCGCCGACATGTGGCGGGCGTAGCCGCGGTCCAGATACCGCTGGGGCCAGCCGGCCGCGGTCGGTTCGTCGGGCCACGCGTGCGCGTCGGCGACGACGTCACCGGTGATGCGGTCGACGCTGGCAGCGATGCGGTCGGCCAGCCCCTCCAGGCGGGTGCGGGGCCAGCGGGCCAAGACCCGTTCGAAGTCGGGATGGGCAAGAGCCGGATCGCCGCCGCCCACGATGACCAGATCGCCGTCGACGACGGCGCCATCCACCTGCCCGTGACCCACCGCCTCGGTGGTCAGCCGGTGGTCGACGCCCAAGGCCTCCACCACCGCGGCGGCCGTGATCAGCTTCGCCGACGAGGCCGGCAATCGCAGCTGGTCGGCGCGGTGATCGAACACCACGTCGCCGTCGGCGGCCACGACCGCAACGCTGACCTCCTCATCCAGCTCCGAGGACGCGATGGCCGCGCTCAACGCCTCGGCCAGCTCGGCGTTCATCTCGAGCGTCGCTGCCTCGCCGGAAGCGTCGTCCGCGGCCGAGCCGTCGGCGGCATCGTCCGACGGCTCGGTGGGTTCCTCGAGCTCGGGCTCCGGCTCGGCGTCGGGTGACGTTTGTGCCACCGGCGGGAGGGCGGCCGGCGCAGCGACGCCGTGGCTCGGCGAGTCCCCTCGCCGGGTTTCCGCTCCGGGGAGGGCCTCGGCGAGCAGCGGCGAGGCCGACAGCGATCTCCCCCTTGGTTCCGCCGTGGCCGCCGCAGCGGCGTCGGCGGGCTCGGAGGTGGGGTCATTAGACGGGTACCAGGCCAGGCCCATTCCGGCCAGCAGCATCACGAGCAGCATCGCGGCGGCGCGGTGGTGCTCCCAGCCATCGCCTCCTGCGGACGCGGGCCGTCCCCTGGCCGGCTGCGGCGCTGCGTTGTCGGCTGCTTCCACGTTGTGATGATAGACCCCGTGGCCGTCCGCGTTGGTCACGAGGTGTTTGGCGCCGAGTTACACCACTCCACTTCAAACTTACACATGTCCTGCGGACCGACGCAGGCGTTGGGCACCAGGTGCGAGCGGCAGGCGGCGAGGTCCCCAGACCCGCCCTCGCCGCCTGACCGCCGACAGGTGGTCGACGCGTGGTGATGCGCTGTGCGCGATGCCCCGTGCAGGGGTGCGCGGTGCCGGTTGCGCGGTGAAGTAGTGCCCACCTCGGGCTATCCGGAGTCGAACCGGCTCGGTGGCTGCCGAAAGGATGCGTCCGCTCCACCGGGTCGGCGTCGGGCTGGCTACCGACTCGAACCGCCTGCCGCTCGCATCGTCGGCCCGGGCCACTCGAGCTCGGGGAGCCCGAGCGGCCCGGGGGTCAGACGTTGTCGACCTCGGTGGTGAAGTTCACCTGCTCGATGGCGAGGTCGAGCTCGCGGATCTGTCGGGCGACGTCGTCGGCGCGGCCGCGCAGCGTGGTCACGTCGAGCGCTGCGAAGGTGCGCAGCTCCTGGCGGCCGAGGCGGAACATGTCCCGACGGCCGCCGGCTGCGGCGTCGGCGGCCGACTTGAGCAGCCCGAACCGGCTGCGTAGCGCGTCGCGTTCGCCGAGCGCCGCCGTGACGGTGCGACCGTCGGCGAGGGTGGCCTCGAGGTTGGTCCGGTTGATCACGAGCAGCAGCTCGGCCAGCCGGTCCACCACGGCCTCGGCTTCGGCGAGCAGCGTCGCGGCGTCCTCGGCCGGGTCCTCGCCCTCGGTGTAGCGGGCGGCATCCGCGATGCGGTCGCGCAGCGCGCTGATCTGACGCTGCGCGTCGGCGCGCTCGCGCAGGGCTTCAGCGAGCAGCATGGGTTTGTCACCTCCTTTCGTGTCACAGCGGGAACGGGCGCCGCGGGCGGCGGACACGTGCCGACGCGGTCTGGCTGGCCGGCTCGGAGCCGCGCCGGTCCGCTGCCGCCGCCCGCGGACGTCTGCCAAAGAGAAAGCCGCCCCGATCGGGGCGGCTGCGCGTGGCCAGGGGTTGGTGCTGGCCTACACGAGCGCACCCATCGAGTGGTCGGGCGTCCACGACAGG
>CAYQMQ010000420.1:0-2075 GCA_964418395.1 uncultured Actinomycetota bacterium | reverse complement strand
CAGGACGGCGACGACCAGTCGGATCTGGGTCTGGCGGTCCACGCGAGTTCCTTGCGGGTCGGGTCACGTCCACGCCGCGCTGCGACGCGACAGCCCCACCGTACCCCCCGCGCCGCACAGCAACCGCACGCCTCACCGGCCCGGGGGACGAGGCGGTTTGCGCGGCGTCCGGCCCGCGGCAAGCATGGCCGCCAGCCGTCACCGAGACCCGCCGCCCGCGGGCGGCCGGACCACGAGCACCCGCACGGAGCTGCCGCCATCGCCGCGACCCGCCCTGCTCCCGCACCGCCGTCGACGGTCGGTGACGGTTCGGTCGTGCGCGCCGACGTCGCCGTCATCGGTGCCGGCGTGGGCGGGCTGGTGACCGCTCTGGACGTGCTCGAGATCGACCCCTCGCGCACCGTGGTGCTCCTCGACAAGGGCAGCCCCGGTTCCGCGGGCTCAACCCCGCTGGCTCAGGGGGGGATGGCCGCGGCGGTCGGCCCCGGCGACTCGCCGGAGGCCCACGCGGCCGACACCGCGGCCGCCGGCGACGGCCTGACCGACCCGGACGCCGCGGCGGTGCTCGCCGCCGAGGCGCCCCACCGGGTGGCCGACCTCCGCCAGCACGGAACCTCCTTCGAGACCGACGCCCGCGGCCGGTGGCACCTGGCCCACGAAGGCGGGCAGAGCCGTCCCCGCAGCGTCCACGTGGCCGACCACACCGGCGCCGCGATCTTCTCGGCGTTGCGCGAGGCCGCGTCCGGCCGGGTCATGCGGCTGCAGGCGACCGCCGAAGGGCTCGCCGTCCGTTCCGGCGCACCCCGCCACGTCGTGGGGGTGTGGGCACGGTTGGACGGGGTCGGCCCGTCGGCGACGGGACCGCGCCAACAGCCGGGGCGCGCGCTGGTGCTCGCCGACGCGGTGGTTCTGGCCACCGGCGGCTGCGGAGGCCTGTACGCGGCCACGACCAACCGGGCCGGCGCCACCGCCGACGGGGTCGCGCTGGGCTGGCACGCCGGCGCGGCGCTGGTCGACAGCGAGTTCGTGCAGTTCCACCCCACGGGGCTGCGCACCGACGCTGGCGGCGGCCATTCGCGGTCGATCGGGGACGCCGCAGCCGACGCCGACACCGGCTGGCGGCTGCTGTTGACCGAGGCCCTGCGTGGCGCCGGCGCGCAGCTGATCGACGCCGAAGGCCGACGGTTCATGCTCGACCGCCATCCCGATGCCGAGCTGGCGCCGCGTCACATCGTGGCCCGCGGCATCCTCGAACAGCCCGGCGGCGCCTGGCTGGATTGCCGGCCGGTGGGCGCCGGGCGGCTCGTCCGCGAGTTCCCCACGGTGGTGGCCGGTGCCCGCGGCGCCGGCATCGATCTGACCCGCGAGCCCGCGCCAGTGGAACCCACCCAGCACTACATGATCGGCGGGGTGGCCACCGACCTCTGGGGCGCCACGTCCCTCCCGGGACTGTGGGCGGTCGGGGAGGTGGCCGGCTCCGGCGTCCACGGAGCCAACCGGCTAGCGGGCAACTCCCTGACCGAGGCCTGCGTGTTCGGCCACCGGGCCGCCGCGGCGATCACAGCGTGGCTCGCCGCCGGACGCGGGTCCTCCCGGGGGGCCGAGCCGGACCCGCCGGATCCGCCACCCGGCGGCGATCCGGCCACGCTGGCGGGGCTGCGGGCCACGCTGCGCACCGCCATGTTGGCCGGCGCCGGCCCCCTGCGGGACGAGCAAGGGCTGGAGGACTGCGACAAGACGCTGGGCCACCTCGCCGACCAGCGCAGCGTGGCCACGGAATCCAGCCGGGAGGCGCTCGAGCTGGACGCCGCGCTGACCGTCGGGCGACTGATCGTGCGCAGCGCCCGGCTGCGCCGCGAGACCCGCGGCGTCCACGTCCGCACCGACGCGCCGGAGCGGGATCCGGCGTGGTCGGAGGTGCGGCTGCGCCTGCACCGGCACTCCGCTCAGGGCCGGTGAGCACCGCCACGGCCGACGACGATCAGCCGACGACGCTCACTCGACCCAGCCGAGGCGCCGTGACACCTCGCGGGCGACGGTGCGCACCCGCGGCCCGAGCCGGGCGGGTTCGGCCA
>CAYQMQ010000419.1:0-2082 GCA_964418395.1 uncultured Actinomycetota bacterium | reverse complement strand
CGAGGCACCTCGCCGTGATCGCGAACTGCGGGATCGTGCCCAGCCACCGCTCGGGCACGGGCTGCGCGCGCAGCCGCGCCCACTCCACGTCGCGCAGCCGCGAGAGGCCGACGTCGCGCCACCCCGCCGCGCGGACGGCGTCGACCACGGCGCTCGGATCGGTGCCGCCGCTCATCGGCAGCGCGTCCCACACGCCCCGGTCGTAGCTGCCGTGGTGGGCTGCCCCGCTGCGGCGCACGCGCCGCAGCTGCCGGCGCGCCCGGGCGCGCCACCGCTGGCCCGGCTCGGTCCGGCCCCACGCCCCCTCGACCACCAGCAGCCGGCCGTCGGCGCAGGCGCCGCGCCACCGACGCAACGCCGTCCACGGATCGAGCAGCGTCCACAGCAGATGGCGACACACCACGGCATCGAACGGGCCGGCGGGAGGTTCGTCCGCCGGGCCGACGACGGTTCTGACCGAGAGCTGTTCGGCGTCGGCCTTCTCGGCGAGCCGCAGCAACATCGCCGACGACAGGTCCACCGCGGTGACGTCGTGGCCCAGCCGGGCGGCCGGCAGGCTCAAAAAGCCCGTGCCGGCCCCGAGGTCGAGCACGCGGGCGGGCGCCGGCGGCAGCCAGCGCTGCAACAGCGCGGACCACGCCGCCCCCTCGGCCGCGGTCTGGGGCCAGTGGGTGGCGCTGTTGTCGTAGGTGGCCGCATCGCGGTCCCAGAACTGGCGGACGGCCTCCTGCACATCCATGGCATGCTCTCCGGTCGGCGTCACAGGTCGCGTGCGATTCTCGCCGCTGTGTGCCCGACCGCGCTCGCCCGTCACACGTCGAGGGGGGAAGCTCGGGCTAGGCTTGCCCTCTATGCGAGTGGTGGTGACCGCCGGCCATGTGGACCACGGCAAGAGCGCGCTGGTGCGCGCGCTCACCGGCATCGAGCCCGACCGGTTCGCCGAGGAGCGCGAACGGGGGCTGACGATCGATCTCGGCTTCGCCTGGTGCGATCTGCCGTCCGGGATGCGCGCGGCGTTCGTGGACGTGCCCGGCCACGAGAAGTTCATCGCCAACATGCTGGCGGGGGTCGGGGCCGTCGACCTGGCGCTGCTGGTCGTCGCCGCCGACGAGGGCTGGATGCCCCAAAGCCGCGAGCACCGCGACATCCTGGACTTGCTCGGCGTGCGCCACGCCGTGGTGGCCGTCACCAAGACCGATCTCGTCGACGTCGAGACCGCCGAGCTGGCCGTCGAGCTGGTGCGTGACGAGCTGGCCGGCACCGCCCTGGCCGAGGCGCAGATCGTGCCGGTCAGCGCCGCCGGCGGCGAGGGGCTCGACGAGCTGCGCGCCGCGCTCGACCGGATGGTGTCCTCCGCCGGCGAGCCGCCCGACACCGGACGTCCCCGCCTGTGGATCGACCGGGCCTTCACCATCCGGGGGGCCGGCACGGTGGTCACCGGCACCCTCGCCGGGGGCAGCCTGCGAGTGGGCGACGAAGTCGGGCTGCGCCCCGGCCAGGCCCACGGGCGGATCCGTGGGCTGCAGATGCTCGGCGAGCCCGCCGACGCCGCGCCACCGGCCGCACGGGTCGCGGCCAACCTCGCCGGCATCGACCTCGACGAGGTGCACCGCGGCCAAGCGCTGGTGCGCCCCGAGCAGTGGACCCTGGCCGACCACCTCGACGTCCGCTTGCGCGTGGTCGGCGGCCACGAGCTCGGCCACCGCGGAGCGTGGCGGGTGCATCTGGGCACCGCCGATCGCAACGCCGTGGTGCTGCCCACGGCCGCGGCCCCGATCGCCGACGCCGGCACCGCGCGCCTCGAGCTGGACGGCCCCCTTCCGGTCACCGCCGGCGACCGGATCGTGGTGCGCGAGACGGGCCGCTGGGTGACGGTGGCCGGCGGGGTGGCGCTCGACGTCGAGCCGCCGCCCGCTCCGCGGGGCCAGACGTCCCGAGCCCGCCGACGCGAGGAGCTCGACCGCCGCGCCGCGGCGCTGGACCAGGGCGATCGCGCGGAGCTGCTGCGCGCCCACCTCGCCGAGCGCGGCTCCGACGACCGTGCCAGAGCACTGCGGGCGTGCGGGCTGGCCGAGCCCGACG
>CAYQMQ010000418.1:0-2084 GCA_964418395.1 uncultured Actinomycetota bacterium | reverse complement strand
GAGGCGGGACGGCGCGCGGCGTATCTCCGGTTCGCCGAACGCAACCACCGCGCCACGCTCGAGCGGTACCGCACCGCCCGGACGAAGCTCGATCGCGAGACCGATCAGCTGCAAACGGCACGCGCCAAGGCGGCCGAGCTGCGCGAAGAGCTCGAGACCCGGGCGGCCCGGATCGACTCCGAGGCCGAGCAACAGCAAGAGGAGATCGCGTCGCTGCGCCAGCAGGTCGCCGAGCGAGAGGCCCGGGAGCGGCGCGAACGCGAACGCCGCGCCCGCGAACGCGCCGAGCAACGCGCCCGCGAGCGGGCCGAGCACCAGCAGGTCGCCAGCCGCGAGTCGAACGGCCAGACCAGCCAGAGCGACGCCCCCGAGCCGAGCAGCGAACCCGACGCCGACGAGGCCGCCCAGCCGGAGCCGTCCCGCAGCGAGCCAGCCGAGCAAGAGGCCGAGCCCAGCGCGGCGCCATCCCCCTCGAACGCGGCCGCGACCGCGGTCGAGGCGGCGATGTCGAAGCGGGGCTCTCCCTACCAGTGGGGCGCGCAGGGCCCCGACCGCTTCGACTGCTCCGGGCTGTCGATGTGGGCCTGGAACCAGGCGGGGGTGAACATCCCCCGCACCTCCCGTCAGCAGTACGCCGCGCTGCCGAACGTGTCGCGCAGCGAGCTGCGGCCCGGCGATCTCGTCTTCTTCGGCGACCCCATCCACCACCTGGGGATCTACATCGGCGACGGCCAGATGGTCGAAGCGCCCTACACCGGCGAGGTCGTGCGGGTCAACGACATCAACCGGGACGACTACGCCGGGGCTGCGCGCCCCGGGGGCTGAGCGTCCGGGCCGTGGGCAGGACCTCGTGGCGCACCGATCGGTGCTGGTGCGTCGCCCATCGCGGCGGGGCAGCCGAGGCGCCCGAGAACACCCTCGCGGCGTTCCGTCACGCGGTGGCGGTCGGGGCGGACATGATCGAGATGGACACGCGGTGCTCGCGCGACGGCGTGGCGGTGGTGTGCCACGACGAGCGGGTGGATCGCACCACGGCTGGGGTCGGGCCGGTGAGCGCCTTCGACGCCGGGGCGCTGACCGCGCTGGGCGTGCCCTCCTTGGCGGACGCGCTTGGCGTGTCCGCCCCGCTGCCGGTCACCATGGACATCAAGGAAGACGCCGCCCTGGAACCCACCGCCGTCGTCGTCGAATCCTGCGGGCGGCCCGACCAGGTGGTGGTCGGCTCGTTCGACGACGCCCGGGTGGCCGCCTGGCGCGCCCGCATGCCGGGCCGGCCGACGTCCCTGGCTGAGGGCGAGGCCGGCACCGTCATCGGCGACGCCCTGCGGGGCCGGCCGCTGCGCCCCGCGCCGGAGGGGGCGGTGGCGCTACAGGTGCCCCGCCGTCACGAGGGGGTCGACCTCGTCACCGAGCCGGTCGTGACGGCGGCGCACGAGCTCGACTTGGCCGTGCACGTGTGGACGATCAACGAGCCGGCCGCCATGCGCGAGCTCGTCGAACTCGGCGTGGACGGCATCATCACCGACCGCCCCACCGAGCTGCGCGCACTGCTGGGCTAACAGCGGCTCACGTAGCGCAGCGGTAGCGGCCGTCGAGCAGCCCGCCTACAGGTACTGGCCCGAGCCCGACGAGGCGCCCATCGATCCGGGCCCCTGCTGGCCGCCGTTCGAGCCGGACTGCATGCCGGCCAGCTCCTGCATGGAGGTCTGCTGCTGATAGGCGATCGCGGTCTGGATCCCCTGCAACAGCCCCTGCAGCCAACCCAGCAGCTGGGCGTGGGCCACGCGGAGCTCGCCGGTGCTCGGCTCCTCTTCCAGGGCCGGGACCATGGCGTCGAACTCATCGGCGAGCGGGCCGGACAGCGTCTCGGCGAGCTTCTGGCGAGCAGACCCGTAGACCTCGACGAGCCGCTCCCGGCCGACTTCGTCGGGATCCATCTCGCGCAGCTCGGACCGCATCGCCTCGAGCATGGTGCCCACCCGGACCAAGCGCATCGGCTCGGACACCGTGCTCTCTGCGATCGTGCCGTCAGGGCCGCTGGTGTGGAGCTCGATCTGGTCTTCCATCGGGTTGGACGCGCTCTG
>CAYQMQ010000417.1:0-2090 GCA_964418395.1 uncultured Actinomycetota bacterium | reverse complement strand
TCGCCGGGGGTGAGCAGCACCGGCGCGTCGCGGCCGGCGGCCAGGGCGGTGGCGGCCAGCGCGTCGGCGTAGTCCCAGGCGGTGGCCAGCACCGCGGTGTCGGCGCCGGTGTCGCCCCAGCCGTCGACGGCGGCCGCGGCGGCGGAGTCCACCCGGCCGGCGCCGGCGACGCGGGCCAAGCCGCCGGGAAAGAGCTCGTACAGCTCGCTGCGCAGCCCCGGGCTGTCGCTGGCGGTGCGCAGCTCGAGCCCGGACACGAACTGCCAGCCCGACAGCGTCTCGGTGGCTCGGCTTCCGGTGACCTCGACGCCGCCGTATCCCCGGGCGGGTGAGCCCACGCGGCCGCCGGCGCCGGTCGGTTCGGGGGTGCGCACCGCTTGGATCTCGCCGACGTCGGTGCCGGTGGCGGCTTCGACGGCGTCGCGCACATCGGCGTCGGTCGCCGTGCGGGTCCAGCGCAGGTGCGGGTTGGCGTCGCCGGCGGCGAGCTCCCAGCGCGAGTCGTCCACCGGCTGCAGGTAGGGCCGGTCGACGCCGAGCGCGGCCGAGAACGCGCCGGACTCGCCCTGCCCGCCGTGGCTGGACGAGTAGAAGGTGCGGGCGATGTCGCCCTGGTAGCGCACCACCTGCCCGGTGGTGGCGCCCACCGCGTCCAGCCACGCCTGGCCGCCGGCGTCCTCGCGCACCGACAAGCCCGCATAGACCTGGTCCGCCGGCGAGTCGACGAGGTGGCAGTCGGGGCAGCCGCGCCCGCCGCCCGGGTTGCCGGCGATGCGGTCGGCCGCATAGCCGCGGCCGGTGATCACCTGGGCGCGCAGCGCGGCGTCCGGCCACGTCCGGGGAACCTCGCGCAGCCCGTGCAGGTAGCGGTCCAGCGCCGGCCGCGTGCCGTGGCCGATCGCCACGCTGGGATACACCGACTCGTCGTCGGCGATCTCGAAGCGCAGCGTGCCCTCGCCGTAGGCCCGGCCGTTCTTCTGGGCCAGCTCCACCGCCGGGGCGCCGTCGAGGTTGGCGCTCAGGCGCTGGCCGGGCTCGCCGCCTGACCACACCGCGGTGCCGCTGGCGTCGGCCAGGCGCCACGGGCCGTCGGCCTCGCCGCCGTCGAGCGGGTCGCCGATGTCGCCGGTGCTGTCGCCAACGGGTTCGACGGTCCACGTCTCCCCGGCGGGCTGGACGTGGGTGGCCCCGTCGGGCGTGTGCCAGGTGATGTCGCCGCCGGCGATCGCCCGGGTGGCGACGTCGGCGGCGTCCCAGGTGGGCTCGCCGGTCTCGCGGTGCAGCAAGCTGACGCGGACCTCGTCGGGCTCGGCCACCGGCAGCGGGCCGACCGCCGTGCCGGGGAAGTAGGTCTCGAGGATGGTCGCGGCGTCACAGCCGGCCTGAGCGGCCCCGAAGGCGCCGTATTGGCTCATCCCGGCGCCATGACCCCAGCCGCGGCCCTCGACCACCCAGTCAGCGTCGGGGTCGGCCGGCTCGTGGGGCGGCAGGCGGTCGGCCGCCCCGCCGGGCGGAGGGCAGTGGCCGTCGGCGCGGGCCGGCGTTCCACCCGCTCCGATGACCACCACGGCCACGGCAAGCACCGCCACGGCAAGCACCGCGCCGGCCAGCACAGACCGCGATCGCACGCTCTTCGCCTCCTTCGACACGCGAGTGGAATCCGTCAGGCGGGTCCTGTCAGGTGCGCCATGCCACGTGGGGCCCCTCACGTGGGACCTCTCCGGGCACCGACGCGCGGCGCCCACCAGCCGTGACGTCCGATCGGACCGGACGGTAGCCGATCGGGCGGTTGGTGTCGCCAACCGGGCATCCATGAATGCCCCTCTTTTTCCCTCGAACCAAACGCTTATGAAAAGGGCGGGGAGGCCGAACAAGGACGTAACGACGCCCGGACTAGCCCAGAAAGGCCACCGCGATGGACTCCCTGCCCGCCGCCGCCCGCTCACACAAACCCGTGGCGGCCGCGACGGTGACGACCGCCATCAAGGCGCTTGCGCTCGCGATGATCCTCGGGATAACCGCGGCGCTGATCGCACCGGCCACCACGGCGATCGCGACCACTCAGCCCGGGGATGCCGAGCCGGAGTCCG
>CAYQMQ010000416.1:0-2091 GCA_964418395.1 uncultured Actinomycetota bacterium | reverse complement strand
CGGCTGGGCAGGAACGCTCCGTCGGCCACGCGCTGCCATACCAGGCCCTGTTGATGGCACGTGTACAGGATCCGGGTCAGCGTGGCTTTGGGAATACCGGTGTGCTGGTGCAGCTCGTGGAGGGTGGCGCCGCGCAGCCGTTGGAGCGCGAGCAGCGTCTCGAGCCCCCGGGCGAGTGCGGCGATCGGCTTGACCTGGTAGTCGCGCATAGCCGTCCAATATTTCACTGCATTTCACTGCGTGAAAAGACTAGCGAACAGTGATTGACCCCGTCCAGGGGTTGGGCGGATGATCAAAGGCGATGGCCCCACACAAGGCAACGGTGGACCGTGAGCCCGTGGAGGTGGCCGAGGGCGAGCTGCTGTGGACCCCGAGCCCGGAGCGGGTCGCTCGCGCCAACCTCACGGCGTTCACGGGCTGGTTGGCCCACGAACGCGGGCTCAACTTCGCCGACTACACCGCGCTGTGGGGGTGGTCGGTCGACGACCTGGAGGGCTTTTGGGCGGCGGTGTGGGAGTACTTCGACATCCGCGCGCACGCGGCGCCCAGCCGGGTGTTGGCAAGCCGCGAGATGCCCGGTGCGGAGTGGTTCCCCGGGGCGCGGCTGAACTACGCCGAGCACGTGCTCCGCCGTGAGCGTCCCGGGGTGCCGGCTTTGTGGCACGCCAGCGAGCGCTCGCCGCTGGCGGGCGTGTCGTGGGAGGCCCTCGGCCGGGATGTGCGCGTTCTCGCCACACGCCTGCGTGAGCTCGGCGTCACCCCTGGCGACCGCGTCGTCGCGTTTGTGCCAAACGTCCCCGAAGCCGTCACGGCGATGCTGGCCACCACCAGCATCGGGGCAGTGTGGGCGTGCTGCTCACCGGACTTCGGCGCGGCCGGCGCCCTGGACCGGTTCGCCCAGCTGTCCCCCACGGTGCTCATCGCCGCCGACGGGTACGTCTACGGCGGGACGGCGTACGATCGTCGCGAGGCCGTGCGCGACATCGTCGCTGGCTTGGAGGGGTTGGCCCACGTCATCCATGTGGACCATCTCGCGGGGGGATCCGAGCCGCCGGTGGCCGGGGCGAGGCGATGGGCCGACCTGCTCGACGGTCCGGACGTGCCTGCCGAGCAGTTCGCCTTCGAGCCGGTGTCGTTCGACCATCCCCTGTGGGTGCTGTTCTCCTCCGGGGCCACGGGGCCGCCCAAGGCGCTGGTGCACGGCCACGGCGGGATCCTGGTGGAACAGCTCAAGCTGCAACACCTGCACATGGACCTGGGAGCGGGCGAGCGGATCTTCTTTTTCACCACCACCGGCTGGATGATGTGGAACTTCTTGGCCAGCGCGTTGCTGCTGGGCGTGCAGCCGGTGCTGTACGACGGGCATCCCGCCCACCCGCGCCCGGACGTGCTGTGGGAGCTGGCCCAGGACGCCGCGGTGAGCCTCTTCGGGGCCAGCCCCGCCTACGTCGATCTGATGGCCCGTCACGACATCGCCCCCGGTCAACGCTACGACCTGACCGCGCTGCGCGAGATCATGCCGGCCGGCGCGCCCGTCTCGCCGGCCCACACCGCCTGGTTCTACCGTCACGTGGCCGCCGACCTGTGGGTGGCCACCGGCAGCGGCGGCACCGACTGCTGCACCGGGTTCGTGGGGGGTGTGCCCACGCTGCCGGTGTACGCCGGGGAGATCCAGGCGCGCTCGCTGGGCGTGGCCGCCCACGCCTTCAACGATCGCGGCGAGAGCGTGGTCGGCGACGTCGGCGAGCTCGTCGTCACCCAGCCGATGCCGTCGATGCCGGTGGCGCTGTGGGGCGACACGGGCCACGCCCGCTACCGCGAGACGTACTTCGCCGATTACCCGGGGGTGTGGCGCCACGGGGACTTCTTCCGCGTCAACGAACGGGGCGGCTGCTTCGTGCTCGGCCGCTCGGATGCCACGCTCAACCGACACGGGGTTCGCCTCGGCACCGCCGAGATCTATCGGCTCGTGGAACCGCTGAGCGAGGTGGAGGAGGCCCTCGCTGTCGATGTCGCCCGGTCCGCCGAGTCCACCGGCTCCGAGATGTGGCTGTTCGTCAAGCTGGCCGACGGCCGCGAGCTCGACGAGGA
>CAYQMQ010000415.1:0-2097 GCA_964418395.1 uncultured Actinomycetota bacterium | reverse complement strand
ATCGCGGTGGCGCTGGCCCCGGCGGCGGCCATCGGGGCCGGCGTGCTGTGGCGGGCGTGGTCGCTGCACGCCGAGTACGGCTACTTTCCGATGGTGCACGGCCGCTACCTCCTGCCGGGGCTGGTGGGGGTGCTGGCGGTGACGGCCGTCGCCGTCGACGGGGCGCGGACCCGCCGCTGGTGGCCGCCGGCGGTGGCCGTGGCGGCCGCGGCGATGACCGGCGTGGCCGTGGCCACCGCCGCGGCCGCCTTCTGGGTCGGCGACGGGTGGGGCGCGCTGACCGCGATCGCGGCGTGGTCGCCGTGGCCCGGCTGGCTGGCGGGACTGTGGGCAGCCGCCACCGTCGGCGTGACCGGCGTGCTGGCCGCCGTCGTCGCGATCGCCACCGTACGGCGCTCGCCGGACGCCCCGTCAGCCGAGCCCGACCTGCCGGCCCGCTCCCATCCGCCCGTCCCGGCACCCCCGTCCCGATGAGCGGAGACGGGCAGGCGGCACCCGACGCTGGCCGCGAGGTCGCTGGCGGCGAGGCGGGCGAGGGCGCTCAGCCGGCGGTGCGCGGCACGCGACCGGCGGTGGGCGGTGTGGTCATCGCCCTCGTCGTGCTGCAGGCGCTGGTGGCGGCGAGCTACGCCGTGGTGCTGCCCACCTGGCGCGCGCCGGACGAGCCCAGCCACTTCGACCTGGTGTGGGTGGCCCGCGAGGGGGCGCCGTGGCCGCTAGAGGCCGGCGACCGCCGGCTGAACCGCCGGATCGAGGCGTCCTACGCGCCGGCGCGCTTCGACCTCGCCGCCCGTCACGAGGAGCCGCCTCTGGCTCAGGCCGACGCCGTGCCCCGGCCGCAGCGCCCCGCTTTCGCCGAGCTCGCCGACGACGCCGCCGACGGCGCCGGCAACGGCATGTTCCAGCACCCCCCCGGCTACTACGCCGTCGCCGCCGCGGTGACCAGCGCCACGCTGACGCTCACGCCCGGCGCCGACGCGTGGTCCTACGACCAGGTCGTGCTCGCGGTGCGCCTCGTCGGCGCCGTCGTCGTGGCGGCGATGCCGTGGCTGGCTTTCGCCGCCGCCCGCCGGCTGGGCGCGGCTGTGCCAGCCGCGCTGGCCGCCGCGGTCGTGCCGGTCGCGGTGCCCCAGCTCGCCCACGTCGCCGGCGCGGTCAACAACGACGCGCTGCTGGCGCTGGCCGTCGGCGGGCTGACGCTGGCCGCGTTGCGGCTGGCTGCCGGCGACGTGCGCGCCCGCGTCGGCGCGGGCGTCGGCGCGATCGCGGCCGCGGGGCTGTTGACCAAGGGCTTTGCGCTGTTCGCCCCGGCTTTGGTGGCGCCGGCCGCCGTCCTCGGCGGCTGGCGCGCTCACCGCGCCGGCCAGCCGGCGCCGGGATGGCGCGCGGCCGGGACGGCGGCGCTGGCGGGGGTGATCGCCCTCGCCATCGGCGGCTGGTGGTGGCTGCGCAACCTGGCGCTGCACGGGACGGTGCAGCCCAGCGGGATCGCGGACTTCGAGCCGCCGGCGGGGTTCGAGCCGTCGCTGCCCGCCTGGCTGGCCGAGGCCGCCGTCCAGCTGCCGTCCAGCTTCTGGGGCCAGTTCGGCTGGCGCCAGGCCGACCTGCCGGCGCTGGCGGTGGTGGCAGCCGCCGGGGTGATGGTAGCCGGCATCGCCGTGGCCGTGACCCGCGGGCCGGCCGCCACCCCGGGCCGGCGACCCGGGCGGGACGGGACGCGCGCCGGCCGGATGGCGTCAGCGGACAGCCGCTGGGACGTGGCGCTGGCGCTGGTGCCCACCGTCGCCATCGCCGGCATCGTGCTGGCCGGCGCGTGGCGCTACCACGTCGACACCGGTCTGACCCCGGCGCTGCAGGGGCGGTACCTGCTGGGCGGGCTCGTGGGACTGGCCGCCGTGGCCGCAGCCGGCTGGGGTCGCCTGGCGGGCGTCGGGGAGGGGCCAGCCGGCGCCGGCCGCGGCCGGCGGGACCGGAGCCGGGGTTGGTGGCTCCCGCTGGCGGCGCTGGCCGGCGCGGCGGCGCTGCTCGCCGTGGCCGGCTGGACGATCCTGACCCGCTTCTACGGCCCCGCCGGCAGCGCCACGATCGCCGACCGGC
>CAYQMQ010000414.1:0-2099 GCA_964418395.1 uncultured Actinomycetota bacterium | reverse complement strand
CGAAGCGGTAGCGGCCGGCCCGGCACTGCTGCGCGTCGAGACACGCGCGGGCCACGGCATGGGCAAGCCCACCGGCGTGGTGATCGAGGAACGCGCCGATGTGCTGGCGTTCCTGTGTCGCACCGTCGGCGCCGGGCTCATGGACACTCCCGCGCTCGTAGACGACCGGCCGTAGGCTCGGGGTAGGGCCGCGCTATTCCTGGGCTGTTTGCGCCACAGGCGAGGGCCCCGATTCGTGCTCGGGGGCGGAGGGCGAGCGGACCCCGCGCAGGTATTGGACGCTCCGGCTTGCGCTGGCGACCGCGGGCACGGCGATGAACGCCCCGAACACCCCGAGGGTGAGCGCGCCGACCGCCACCGACAGGATCACCACAAACGGGTGCAACGCGACCACCCGGCCCACCACGAAGGGCTGGACCACGTTGCCTTCGAACTGTTGTACGGCGACGACGAGGGCCAGAACGGCCAGTGCCAGCGCCAGACCCCCGTCGGCCAAGGCGACGAGTACCGCCACCGCACCGGAGACCATCGCCCCCACGATGGGGAACAGCCCGCCGAACAGGACCAACGTGGTCAGCGGCAGCGCGAGCGGCACGCCGAGCAGCAGCAGGCCCAAGCCGATGAGCACGGCGTCGACGACCGCCACGATCAGCTGGCTGCGCAGAAACTCGCCGAGCGTGTCCCATGCGCGCTGGCCGATCATGCGGGCATCTTCGTGGTAGCGGGCCGGGACGACCTGCAACAGCGCGTGGGCGAAGCGGTCGCCGTCTTTGAGGTAGAAGAAGCTGGCCACGAGGACCAGCACCACGCCGACCAGCATTGAGCCGAACGCCCCCGCCGCTGAGAGCGCCTCCTGGGCCGCGTTGCCGGCTCCTACGCTGGACAGCTGTTGGACGCCCGTTTGCACAAGATCGTCCAGGCCACGGATGCCCATGCCCAGCGGCTGGCTGCGCAGCATCTCGTCGATGCTGCGCAGCCCTTGGCCGAGCTGGTTGGCGAGTTGGGGCAGCTCGCCGAGCACCAGGGGGACGAGACTGACGAATATGCCGGTAACCACCACCAACAGCAGCACGAGCCCGGCAAGCGATGCCAGCGCCGGTGGCAGGTGCCAGGCGCACAGTCGGCGCACCACGGGTTGCAGGGCCGCTGCCACGAACAGCCCGAGGATGAGCGGGACGACGATCACACGGACCTGGGCCAGCACCACCCCGGCGAGCGCGGCCACGATCGCCAGGCCGATCACCGTCCAGGTGATGCGGGCGGCGTGGGACCACGACGGGCCTCGGCCAGCGGAGGGGGTTCCGGAGTCGGCGCGGAGGATGGTGGACTCCTAGGTCGGCTCGGGCCCGATCAGTGTTCGCCCGTGTGGCAGTGCTCATGCCTGGGCGGCGCTGGGGGGTGACCGCGACCGCCCGCGCGCGTGCCATCATTGGGGGAAGCGCACGTCCCGTTCGCTCCCGAAGCAGACTGCGAGCTCCGAGATGACCGAGCACGGCACCAACCAGATCCACTGCCCCCGCTGCGGCGAGGTGAAGGTGGAAACCCCGCCGGGCACCACCGCCTTGCCCACCCTCGGCATCGCTCGCAAGCAAGCCGCCTACGAGCGCGGCGAGGACTGGGGCTGTGACTGCGGCAAGTACGGTCCGGGCGAGTTTCCGCCGTCCGGTGAGGTCGTCGGCGACGGTGGTCAGGACGGGGGGTCACCGGAGTCGACGTGACCGAGCTGGCGCCCGCCGAGCACGTGGAAGTGCAGATGCGGGATCGCCTGGCCGCCGCGGCTGCCGACGTTGGTGGTGATCCGGTAGCCGTCGGCGGTGCCCTCCTGCTCGGCCACCGCGCGGGCGAGGCGAAAGCACACCACGAGCAGGTCGGCATCGGCGTCGCTGAGCTCATGGGCGGAGCCGATGTGGCGTTCGGGCACCACGAGCACGTGGACGGGTGCGCGGGGGGCGATGTCACGGAAGGCGATCACCCCGTCGTCGGAGGCCACCTGATCGCTGGGGGTCTTGCCGGCGACGATCTGGCAGAACAGGCACTCTGAGTCGCTCATCGGCATGCGCCTCGCGGTCGGGTTCCGGCTCGCGTCGCGGGCTTGCGCC
>CAYQMQ010000413.1:0-2105 GCA_964418395.1 uncultured Actinomycetota bacterium | reverse complement strand
GATGACGTGTCCGCGGGGCGGTAGGACCGCCGCCGGACAATGGCCGGCCGCCGCATCACCGGAATTTGCACAGACGGTGACTGAACTGAGGGGGCTAGCCCGGGGCTAGCCCGAGCCGCGTCAGACGGCGCCGACGGCGCGGTAGGCCGCCAACGCTCGCTCGGCGGCGGCGTCGGGTGAGAGCGTGCGGCGAACGCGCTCGGCGACCGCCGTCGCCTGTTGACGGGCGGCGGCCGGGTCGGTGGCCACCGCGTCGATTGCGGCGGCCAGCGCGCCGACGTCGCCGGCCGGCACCAGCCAGTCGGCGTCGAGCACGTCGCGGGCGCCGCCGGAGTCGGTGGCCACCACCGGCGTGCCACAGCAGGCGGCCTCGCACGCCACGAGCCCGAAGCCCTCCCGGTGGCTGGCGACGGCCACCACGTCGGCGCGCGCATACGCCGCCCGCAGCACCGGCGGCGCCAGCCGGCCGGGCAGGCCCAGCGACACGCCCTCGGCGGCCGCTTGGCGCCGCAACCGGTCGTGTTCGGGCCCGTCCCCGACGAGCACCAGCTCCACGGGCCGCTCGAGCAGACCCAGCGCGGTGATCAGATCGGCGAAGCCCTTCTCGGGCACCATCCGGCCGACGGCCAGCACCTGCAGCGACTCATCCGATTCGCGGGCGGGGCGCGGCGCCGGCTGGTGGGCCAGCACGTCGTTGTCCAGCGGCATGGGCGCCACGGCGTCGGCGGCGATCCCCACCGAGCGTTCGAGCCGCTCGGCCAGATCGGTGGACACCGCTTCGACCCGGTCGCAGCCGGCCAGGGCCCAGCGGGCCAGGCGCGCCATCTCCGGGCGCTGCTCGACCAGCGCCACGTCGGTGCCGTGAAGGGTGCACACCACCGGCACCGGCAGCCGCGCCAGCCGGGCGGCGATCGCGCCGGGCACCCACCAGTGGACGTGGACCGCGTCGGCGCCTCCGGCGGCGACCATCGAGCGGGTCGCAGCGGCCAGCGAGCCGAGCATGCCGGCCAACGCCGGCGGTCCCCACGGCCGCCGGATGAGCTGGTGCATCTCGCCGCGGTAGGCCAGGCGCTCGAAGCGCGCGGGGGCGTAGCGCGGGCGGCGCACCGCCACCCCCTCGACCACGTGGCGGAGGGGCAGGCCCGCGTCGTGCGGGGCGACGACGCCGACCTCGATCCCCGCCCGTGCCACCGCGCGCGCCCACGTGGCCAGAAACGGCGCGCTGGGGTCGCCGTCAGCGCGCGGGAAGACGTGGGTGAGCGCGACGACGCGCACGCCGCGGCTCAGCGGGCGTCACCGGCGTCACCACCGGCGTCACCGGCGTCGCCGCCGTCGCCGGGGCGACCAGGGCCGCCGGGGCTACCTGCGTCGCCGCCGCGCCCCGCGTCATCGCCGACGGCGTCGGGGCGCGCGCGCAGCCGGTAGGGGCGCTGCTCGCTCGAGCGCGTGTGGCGCAGCACGTCGCCGAGAAATCCCACGCTGAACAGCTGCACGCCCACCAGCACCAGCAACACCCCCAAAAACAACAGGGGGCGCTGGCCGATGCCGTGGCCGGCGAACCACAGCGCCGACAGATACGCCAGGATCACCACCCCCAGCGCCGACAGCGCCGCGCCCACCCCGCCGAACAGATACAGGGGCCGGTCGGCGAACCGGGTGAGGAACACCACGGTCAGCAGGTCCAGCAGCGTCTTGGGCAGCCGCAGGGTGCTTTTGAACTTGGACCGGCCCGCCTGCCGCGGGCGGTGGGCCACCGACACCTCGCCCACGCGAAAGCCGAGATCGGCGGCCAGCACCGGCAGGAACCGGTGAAACTCGCCGTACATCGGCAGCTCGGCGACCACTTCGCGGCTCAACAGCTTGTAGCCGGTGTTGAAGTCGTGCAGCTCCACCCCGGTCAGCGTCCGCGTGGTGAGGTTGTACAGCCGCGACTGCAGCTTCTTGCCGAGCCGGTCATCGCGGTGGGCTCGCCAGCCGCACACCACGTCGAGCTCGCGCGCGTCGGCGGCCTCCAACAGCTTGGGCAGCTCGCCGGGCACGTCCTGGCCGTCGGCGTCCATCATCACCACGCGGTCGCCGCGCACCAGGTCGAAGCCGGCCGCCAG
>CAYQMQ010000412.1:0-2106 GCA_964418395.1 uncultured Actinomycetota bacterium | reverse complement strand
CTCGAGCACGTCGCCGGCGACCTCCAAGGTGGCCCCCAGATCGGGGTCGGCCGAGGCCTGGCGCAGCCGATCGGCGAGCTGGACGAACGATTGTCGATCCGGCTGCTCCTCGACCATGGACCGTCCTCTCGCGTCCCTCTCGGGCCCCTCACGACGGCGGGCGGCGCGATCCTACCGGGAACAGCCACCCCAATGGTGTCCCTTGTCCCGAGCCGGCGGGCAGCTCGCGTCGTGGCCGCGCTCCACCCCGCGTTTCTCCGCCACCGTGCAGGGCACACCGACCCCCGACCACACCGCACCGCTCAGTCTCACGAGGCACCCACATGGCCGAGAGCAACCTGCTGGAGTCCGGGGACATCGCCTTCGTCTACCGACCCCGCGTGGACGAGCCCGACCCCGACAGCACCAACGACGTCCAGAACCTCCACGTGATCCTGCGGCCCCACGGGGAGTCGACGATGCGCACCCTGATTGTCGGCGGGAAGCGCCTGCCGGAGGTCAACGGCGGCGAAGGGCGAGACCGCCTCTTCGCGTTCGTCGAGGCGATCTTCGACGACCCCGACGAGCTCGACCGCGATCTGCGGGGTGAGACGTACGAAACCGAGACGCGCGGACAGCGCACCCAGCCCGCCGCGCGGCCCGCAGGGGAAGGCGTGTACGGGATCGCCCGCCACGACGACCACACCCATCTCGTCGTGGAGCTGGAGCTGCCCGAGCAGCGCGGCCCGGTGCAAAAGGAGCTCGAGATCCCCCGCCGCGCCAGCTACGTGGTGACGATCAAGCACCCCGACGCGCCCACGCCGTCCGGCGCCGGCTTGCCCGAGCACCAGCAGGCCGACTATCCGCAGCGGCTGCTCGAGGCGTTCGGTGATCGCAAGTGGACCGACGCCGATCCCGTCGAGCTGATGAGCTATCCCGGCGCGGAGATCAACCTGATCGCCGCCCACAGCGACCCGGACGGCGAGCTCGACATCGACGCCGGCGATCTCGACGCCGACGACGAGAGCCGCGCCTCGGCCGACGTGTTCCAGACGCTGCGGCTGCGCCGCAACCACCACCCGGCCGATCCGCTGTTCGGCCGGGACTGGGCCTGATCCGAGGCCCCCGCGCGTCGAGGAAGCCGGGCGATGCCCCTGGGCATGCTGTGGCCGCTGCTGCGGTTCGTCCCGCTGCTGGTCGCCAAGAGCCTGTCGAAGCTCTTCGGCCTGGCCACGGCGACGTTCTTCGGCCGGGTGCCGTCACGGGACGACGACAAGGCCAGCCTTGTCGGGCTGGCGTCGCTGGTCTGGCTGGCGTTGCTGCCGGCGATCGCGATCCCCGCCGTCGCCGAGACGATGCTGCCGCTGCTGCCCGAGGACGACGCGTTGCTGCGGGCCACCGCCGCGGGGCTGGTCTTGGCCGGCGGACCGGCGATCGGCGCTCTCATCGGCCGCACGGCCAACCGGCGCGAGCGCGGCCCCCGTCTCGCGCTGACCGCCGTGCAGGGGTACGGCTACGCGCTCATCATCGGCGCGCTGGTGGTCGCGCTGGTGCTCGTGGTCCCGGTGGTCAAGGCCTCCCATCTGGTGCGCCGCCTGCAGATGCAGCACATGGCGGTGATGATCACCCCGGCGGCGTTCGACGACGTCCGCGACCACATCGTGGCGACGCTGCGCGCCCACGACCTCGACGTGCGTCCCAGCGACGAGAACCGCGTGCTGGCGGCGCTGTTCCACGCGCTGGTGTGGGTGGAGGAAAAGATCTTCTGGCGCGACATGGCCCACCAGGTCAGCCACATCCGCGGTGAGCTCGCCCACGGCCCGCTGGTGGTCGAGCTGCACCCCACCGATCTGGTCGTTCGCGGCCGGCGCGCCGACGCGACCTACGCCTTCGCGGTGTTGGCCGACACGCTCGACCACCGCCACGTCTACTTCTCGTGGGACGAGGCCGCCCAAAAGCTCGAAGACCGCATCGGCGAGGCCCGCCGCCGCGCGGCGGAGGGTGAGCCGGACACCGACGAGGACATCGCCGGGTTCGCCGAGGAGCTGCGCACCCTGCGGCTCAGCTCGGGACAGTGGAGCGCGATCCGCCGCCAGATCCACCGGCTGGAAGCCGACGTGCTGCGCG
>CAYQMQ010000411.1:0-2135 GCA_964418395.1 uncultured Actinomycetota bacterium | reverse complement strand
GGTTCAGCGGCTGATAGGCGGTGGTGACCAGGCCGGCGAGCGTGACGATCTGGCCAGGCGACATCCCCTCGTCGTTGATGACCAGCGCCCCGCCGACCCCGTAGACGAGCGCGACGCCCAGCCCCCCGACCAAGGTCAAGGTGAGAAAGAACGTCCGGCTGATGACGGCACGGCGGATGCTGACGTCGGCGACCTGCCGGGCGGTCTCGGCGAAGTCGCGGGCCTCCTCGTCGGGCCGGCCGAACAGCTTGACCAGCAGCGCCCCCGAGACGTTGAAGCGCTCGGACATCCGATCGCTCATCGTGGCGTTGAGCCGCATCTGCTCGCGGGTCAGGGCCTGCAGCCGCCGTGCGACACGGCGCGCGACCCAGACGAACACCACCAGCAGGGCCAACAACCCGAGGGTGAGCCGCCACTCGATCGAGGCCATGACCGCCAGGGCGACGGCCAGTTGAGCCGCATCGGCTGAAACGTTGCCGAACTGGCCCGTGATGGCCTGTTGGGCTCCGATGACGTCGTTGTTGACGCGGCTGATGAGCGCGCCGCTGCGGGTGCGGGTGAAGAAGGCCAGCGGCATGCGCTGCACGTGGTCGTACAGGCGGGAGCGCAGCTCGCAGATCAGCTGCTCGCCGAGGGAGGCCGAAAGGTATCGCTGCGCCAGCGACAGGACGGCGTTGAGCACGGCCACGACCACCGCCGCCCCGGCGAGGAACAGCACCCAGTTCAGCTGCTGGGCAACCACCCGATCGATGATCCGGCCGAACAGCACCGGCGGCAGCACCCCGAGGCCGCTGACGGCGAGCAGCGTCGCGAGGAACAGCCCGAGGCGCCGCCGGCGCGGGCGCCCGAACTCCTCCCAAATGCGCCGCAGCAGCCCGGGCGGCGGCCGATAACCGCTCACGTCCGGAGCGCCCCGCCGGATCGCCGATGTGCCCGGGTTCATGGCGTGTCCATGGTCCACGCCGCCAGCATGGCACGCGGGCCGACGGCGGGGTCAGCGCGCAGGCGGGGGCCAACGGGCGCGCGGGGGTCAGCGCGCGGGCGGGAGCTGGTGCGCGGGCGGGTCACCCCGCGTCGGAGCGGTCGAAGCGCGCCTCGACGGCCTCGAGCTCGCCCAGCTGTTGCTCCCACCGAGCGAGCAGTTCATCGGCACGCTCGCTGACCACCCCGTACCGCAGGGTGAGCTCCCGGGCGCGCTCGGCGTCCTCGTACGTCGCGGGATCGGCCAGCGCGGCCTCGAGCTGGTCGCGCTCGCGCTCGCACTCCTCCAGCTGCGTTTCCAGCCGGCTGACCTCGTCGCGCAGGCCGCTGGTGGCTTGATGGCGGGCGTGGCGCCACTCGGCCTCGGAGCGCTTGCGGCGGACGTCCTCGGCCCGGCCGCCCCCTGGTTGAGCGGATCGGGCCCCGTCCCCGTCGCGCGGCCGGCCCGGCTCGTTCGGCGCGGGGCGATCGGCCTCGTCGTCGGCCCGGCTGCGGGCCTCCAGGTAGCTGGCGTAATCGCCGGGGTGCAGCCACGCCCGGCCGTCGCGGACCTCGAGGATGTGATCGGCGACCGAGCGGATGAGCCGTTGGTCGTGGGTGATGAGCACGCTCGTGCCGGTGTAGGCGGCCAGCGCCTGCTCCAGCACTTCGCGGCTGGGCACGTCCAGGTGGTTGGTGGGCTCGTCGAACAACAGCAGGTTGGCCGGGTGCAGCAGCTGGCAGGCCAGCGCCAGGCGGGCGCGCTCACCGCCGGACAGCACCCGCACGGGCTTGCGCTGCTCGTCGCCGGAGAAGCGGAAGGCGCCCAGCGTGCGGCGCACGTCCACCTGGGTGTTGCCGGCCACGGCCTGGCCCTGCTCGAGGACGGTGCGGTTCAGATCGAGTTGGTCGACCGCGTGCTGGGTGAACACCGCCGAGTGGACGTTGTGCCCCACCTGCCGCTCTCCCGCGTCCGGGGTGAGCTCGCCGGCCAACAACCGCAGGAGCGTGGTCTTCCCGGCGCCGTTCGGCCCGACCACCGCCACGGTCCATCCGCGTTCGATGGCCACGTCGACGCCGCTGAGGACCTGTCTGCCGTCGTAGCCCATGGCCGCCCCGTGCAGGGCGACCACGTCGCGGCCCGAGCGCGGCGGCTCCGGCAGCGACAGCCGCAT
>CAYQMQ010000410.1:0-2137 GCA_964418395.1 uncultured Actinomycetota bacterium | reverse complement strand
GGGCTTGCCACCGTGCTGTCCGCGGGCGGCGCCTCCGACCTCGTCGAGCAGGAGCTGTTTGCGCTGCAAACCTCGGCTCGCGAGTTGGCCAATGAGATCGCCGTCGGCTTGCCGGAGCGCAGCATCGCCGAGACGTTGCCCCTGCGCCAAGCCGCCCAAGAGGTTGAGCTCCTCGTCATCAGGAACAACACCGACGGGCTCCGGTTCGTCATCCGTCAGCTCACCCAACAGGATGCGATGGCGATTCTCGACTTGGAGACCGGCGAGGTCGTGGTGGCCGCCCACCGCAGCGACGACCCTTCGGTCGAGTTCGCCGAGCACCTCGACACGACCCCCGTCGCACAAGACCTCATCGACGGCGCGCGCGAAGCCGGTGGGCTGGTGCGGGTCGGTGATCAGATCGTGGCCGTCGGTGGTGGGCACGTGGCGGTGGATGCCGACGCTGCGAGAGAGCGGGGCGAAGAGGTGTCGGAAGCCCGCTACGCGGTGGTGGGCGCCCGTATCGTCGGTCAGGAGTGGCTCGAGCAGGAAGCCGCGCCGCTGCCGTTTTCCGTGGGGCTGGAGATCGGTGGCGCGCTGGGGCCGAACACCGGGATCCCCGCCGGGGTGGTCGACCAGCTTCTGGCACGGGGGGCTGACCGGCGCAACGTGGAGCTCGACGGCGAGTCGCTGCTCGTCGGCGCCGAGCCCGTCGTCGATCCCCTGAGCGAGGACACCCTCGGCCGGGTGCTGACCGCGCGGCCCGGCGGCGTGGTGACCGAGCTCCAGCAGGAGCAGGCTCGGCAGCTGTTTGTGTTGGCACTGCTGGGGGCGTTGATCGCCGCTGGCGTGGCCGGGATGGTCGCTGGCCGGTTGCTGGCGCCCGTGCGGCGGCTCACCGCCGCGGCCGCCGCCGTCGGCCGCGGGAAGCTGGACACCACCGTGGCCGTGGACAGCCCGGACGAGATCGGCACGCTCGGGCGCACCTTCGACCAGATGACCCGCTCGCTGGCGGGGCAGGCACGCCAGCTGCGCGACGCCGCCGACGAGCAGGCGCGGCTGCGCGCGCGCCTGGAGGCGTTGACCGCGTCCATGAGCGACGGCCTGGTCGCCACCGACGAAGACGGCAAGGTCATCACCTTCAACCCGGCAGCGGCGCGTTTGACCGGTCAGGATCCGGGCGCCGTCGAGGGGCTGCCGCTGGACCGCGCCCTGATCCTCAGCGACGGCCAGCCGGCCACCGACGTCCTCGGCGACGTACGTTCCGACGATGTGCGGGCCGCCCGCGTGCTGGTGGTGCGCGCCGGCGACGACCCCGTCCCCACCGACGTCACCGCCGCCCCGGTGCGGGACAGCGAGGACCGCATCGTCGGCCGGGTGCTGGTGCTGCGCGACGTGACCCGCGAGGCCGAGATCGAACGCATGAAGACCGAGTTCTTGTCCAACGTCAGCCATGAGCTGCGTACCCCGCTGACGCCGATCCGGGGCTTCGCTGACGTGCTCAACCGACGCGACGTGGCCCCACAAGAGGTTCAGCGGTACGCCGGTCAGATCGCGTCCTCAGCCGAGCGCCTCGAGCGGGTGGTAACCCGGATTGTCGACTTCGCGGCTCTGGACAGCGGCCGGATGTCGGCGCGCATCGAAGGGATCGACCTCAGCGCGCTCATCGACGACGTCCTCAACGAATGGCGTCGTCGCGTCCCCGCGCGGCAGTTCCGGCGCCGGGTCGCCCGCCAGCTGCCGCTGGTGGAAACCGATCACACCATGTTGACCCGCTGCCTCGACGAGCTCGTGGACAACGCGGTGAAGTTCTCGGGCGAGGACGAACCAGTGATCGTCGCCGCCAGCTGCGATGACAGCACCGTGCGCGTCACGGTTCGTGACCGGGGGGTGGGCTTCGAGCCCGATCGCGCCGCAGCCGTCTTCGGCGAGTTCTACCAGGTGGACGCGAGCGAAACGCGCCACTTCGATGGGCTGGGTCTCGGCTTAGCCCTGGTCCGGCGCATCGTCGACGAGCTCGGTGGAGACGCGACGGTCGAGTCCGCCCCCGGCCAAGGTGCCGCGTTTCACCTGTGGCTGCCCGCCGGCGGCCACGGACCGGCGCAGTGACAGACGGCTGTGGCCCCTGATTGAATTACGGTCCGCCCCTGTCGCCGCG
>CAYQMQ010000409.1:0-2149 GCA_964418395.1 uncultured Actinomycetota bacterium | reverse complement strand
CAGCCGCTGCAGGCCGGCCATGGCCACCACGCAGGCGTCGAGCTCGCCGTCGGCGACCTTGCGCAGCCGCGTGTCCAGGTTGCCGCGCAGGCCCACGACCTCCACGTCGCCCTTGGCGGCGCGCAGCTGCAACCCGCGACGCGGGCTGGACGTGCCCACCACGGCGCCGGCGGGCAGCTGCGCCAGCGGGCGGCCGTCGCGGGTGATGAGCGCGTCGCGCGGGTCGGCGCGGGCCGGCACGGCCGCCAGCGTCAGCCCGTCGGCCGCGCCGCTGGGCAGGTCCTTGGCGGAGTGCACCACGAACTCGGCGCGCCCGTCGAGCACCGCCGCCCGGGTGCCGTCCACGAACAGGCCCTTGGCGTCGAACGACGCCACCGCGCGCTCGGGGTGCTCGTCGCCGGTGGTCGCCACCGCCACCAGCTCGAAGTCGTCGCCGGTGCGCTCGGCCAGCAGCCGGCCGACCTGGAAGGCTTGGGCTCGGGCGAGCGCGGAGCGGCGGGTGGCCAGGCGCAGCATGACAGCCCGGCGGGCTAGCCGGCGCCCGCGCCGGGCTCCTGCCCGTCGACGTCGCCGTCGAGCTCGTCGGGGTCGGCGGCGGGCTCGAGGTCGGGCGGCTCGAGGCCGAACAGCTCGCTGATCGCCTGGGCGTGCCAGTCGGCGCCGTGGCCGTCGGCCAGCGCCTTCAACCGGACGGTCGGCTCGTGCAACAGCGTGTTGACGATGCCCTTGGACAGCGCCTCCACCGCGGAGCGCTCCCGCTCCGACAGCCCCGACAGCCGCGAGCCCAGCCGGTCGAGCTCGCTTTGGCGGACCTCCTCGCCGCGGGCGCGCAGCGACGAGATCGTGGGCGTCACCTGCCGCGACCGCAGCCACGAGGCGAAGGTGGCGGCTTCGGCGGCCACGATCTCGCGGCCGGCGGCCACATGGGCGCCCACGTCGCCCTCGTCCACCTCGGCGCGCACGTCGGTGACGTCGAACAGCTCCACGCCGTCGATGTCGCCGCATGCCGGGTCGATGTCGCGCGGCACGGCCAGATCGATCAGCACCAGCGGCCGTCCGCCACGCTCGGCGGCCGCGGCGGCGACCTGCTCGCGGTCGATCACCATGCCGGCCGCCGCGGTCGAGCACACCACCGCGTCCGCCTCACGCAGCCCTGCGGTGAGCTGGTCCAGGCCCAGCTCCCGGCCGCCCACCCGGGCGGCGAGCTCGGCGCGCTTGGCCTCGCCGCGGTTGGCGATCAGCACCGGCGCGCACCGCTGGGCCAGCCGCGCGGCGGTCATCCCGCCCATCTTGCCGGCGCCGACCACCAGCGCGGCGCGCCCCTCGAGCCCGCCCAGCACCCGCTCGGCGGCGGCCAGGCCCACGTCGACCATCGACGCCGCCCCGCGCGACACGCCGGTTTCGCTGCGCACCCGCTTGCCCACGCGCAGCGCCTGGCGCGCCACCCGCCCCAGCAACCGGCCGGACGCGCCCTCGGCGACCGCGTCGGCGAACGCCTGCTTGACCTGCAGCTGGATCTGGCGCTCGCCGACCACCATCGAGTCCAACCCGGCGGTCACCGCGAACAGGTGGGCGGCCGCCTCGTCGTCGTAGTGGTCCACCAGGCAGTCGACGAAGTCCTCCGGCGGCCGCCCCGACCAGTCGGCGAAGAACCCGCGCAGGTCGGCCAGCCCGCCGTGGTAGCGGGTCACGTGCGCGTAGACCTCCACCCGGTTGCAGGTGGACAGCACCATCGCCTCGGTGACGTGGTCGCGCATCATCAGATCCGCGAGCGCCTTGGGCAGATGCTCACGCGGCACCGCGAGCTGATCCAACAGCTCGATCGGCGCGGTGCGATAGCTCAGACCGCAGGAGAGCACAGACACGAGACAGCCACTTCCCTGGCACGGAGGCGATCACCGCTTCTCAGGTGAGTCAGGGTATCGGCGGCCAACACCGAGCGCCAACGCCGCGCCCGCTCGGCGGGGTCGCACGCGGCCAGCGCCGCGGCCACCTCGGGATCGCCGCGCAGCTCGCCGAGCAGCTCGGCCAGCTCGCCCCACTCGGGCCCGTACTGGGCGGCGAGCTCACGCGCGAGGTGGGCGGCCAGCGCCGGGCCCGCCCCGCCGGTCGACACCGCCAGCTGCAGCGGGCCGCGCTGCACGGTGGC
>CAYQMQ010000408.1:0-2159 GCA_964418395.1 uncultured Actinomycetota bacterium | reverse complement strand
GAAGTGGTGGCCTTGCTCGGGGCCAACGGTTCGGGCAAGACCACCGCCCTTCGCTGCATGGCCGGCCAGCTGGTGCCCACGGCCGGGTGGCTCACCGTCGCGGGCGCCGACCCGCATCGCGAGCCTGAGGGCGAGGCCGCGCGTCGGGCGCTGGCGTTCGTGCCCGACACACCGGTGTTCTACCGCGAGCTGACCGTGGCCGAGCATCTGCGTTTGGTGGCGGCGGCCTTCGATGACCCGAGCGGGGTCGAACGTGGCGAGGCGGTGTTGGGTGAGCTCGACGTGTTCGAGCGCGCCGGCGCGCGCCCTCATGAGCTGTCCAGCGGTCAGCGCCAAAAGGCCTTGCTGGCCTGTGTCGCCGCCCGCCCGTTCGCGGTGCTGTTGCTCGACGAGCCCGTGCTGCGCCTCGATCCGGGCTCGCAGGCCTGGCTGCATCGCTGGTTGGCCGGTCAGCGTCAGGCGGGTACCGCCATCGTGGTGACCACCCACCAGCCCGCGTTCGTCGAGGGGCTGGCCGACCGCGTCGTGCAGCTGCACGAGGGCCGCACCGTCGCCGACGAGGACCTCGCCGCCTTCCGCGCCCGTGGCGATGGCGTCCACATCGGCGCACACGGCGCCGTCGGGCCCACCGGGGCGGCCAACACTCCCGCTGTCGACGTCGACGCCGACGACCCGTGAGCACCGCGACCGCGTCGCCGCGCGAGGGCACGCACCTGCTGGACGAGCGCCTCGGCGGACGTCGACGCCTGGCGGTCACGGACGTGCTGTTTCGTGTCTACGTCGTCGTGATCTGCGGGGCGTTGCTCGGCCCCGTGGCTCTGACGGCGGTCGCGGCGGCCGTCGAGTTCGCCGTGCGGGCCACGGACGTCCCGGTCCCGCTGGGCGCCGAGCAGCAGTCGGCCGTGGTCGCAGGCTGCGCCACGGTCGCCGCCCTGCCGCTGCTGTGGCGGTTGCGGATGGCGTCGTGGCTCGCCCCGGCGGGGCTGGACACCGCCGACGTGGCCTGGCTGGTGGCCAGTCCCCAGCCGCGGGCCTGGCTGCTGCGGCCCCGGCTGAGGCGGGCGTTGACGCGGGCGGCGGTCATCGGCGGCGTGCTCGGAGCGATCACCGGGGTGGTGGTCGCCGAGCTCGTGGGGCGTTCGGTGGTGGCTCGCGGCACGGGAGGCGCGGCAGCGGGCGTGGCGCTCGGGCTGGTCGGCCAGGCCCTGGCCTGGTGGGTGCTCGTCGGCGTGCGACGAGCACGGCTGGCTTTGCGGGCCACACCGCCGGTGATCATCGCCGCGGCCGCGGTCGGCGCCACCGGCTTGTTGGTCCCCGGCGTGGCCTGGGCCCTGGCGTGGTCGGGTCCGTGGGGATGGGCGGCACTCGTGCTGGCTGCCCCACCGCTGGTGGCCACGGCCGCCGCCGTGTTGCTGGCCGCCGTCGCCGCCGCAACCACCGCTTGGGCGTTGCGGCAGGCGGGTCAGCCGCCTGCCGAGGAGCTGTGGCGCCGCGCGGCGGTGGGGACCAGCGTCGGCGCGGCGCTGTTCTTTTTCGACGTGGCCAGCGCGCGTGAGGCCGCCCGCGACGCAACCGACGCGCTGCGTGGTCCCTGCCGGCTCCGGTTGCCGGCGCCCCGCCGCCCCCGATGGGCAGTGGTGTGGCGGGACGCGACCGTCGCCGTGCGCCGTCCCGGCGCGCTGGCCGGCGGGCTCGCGCTCGCCGTCACCGCGGGAGCGGGCGTCTCCCTTGGGCTGGGCACGCGCGGTGGCGCCGCCAGCCCCGCCCCGCCCGCCAGCCCGCTGCTGGTGCTGGTCCCGCTGAGCGGACTCTTCGTGACCGCCGCCGCCCGCATGCTGCTCGCTCCCCTCCGCAGCGCCCTGGCCCACCCGTTCGGCCATCTCATGCTCCCCTGGGGCAACCGGCGGCTGGTGTCACACCATCTGGTCTTTCCCACCGCCGCGCTCGCGCTCGGCGGCCTCGCCGGCGTCGGGCTGACCGCTGCGGGCGTCCCAGCAGCCGAGACCGCATGGCCGAGGCTCGATGGCCTGGGCGCTGCCACCGCGCTGAGCGCCCTGTGGGTGGCGGTGATCACCCCGCCGGTGAGCGCCCTGACGGTGGCCGGCGCGTTGCGCCCACCACCCGACCCGGTCGAGAGCGCACAGACCGCAGCCACCCAG
>CAYQMQ010000407.1:0-2173 GCA_964418395.1 uncultured Actinomycetota bacterium | reverse complement strand
ACGTGCTGCTGACCAACCCGGTGGTCGACGGCACGAACCTCGTCGCCAAGGAGGGGCCCACCCTCAACGAGCGCGACGGGGCGCTCGTGCTGTCACGCACCGCGGGGGCCCGGGAAGTTCTGGGCGACGCCGCTCTGGCGGTCAACCCCTACGACGTGGAGGAGACCGCCGAGGCGCTGCACGCCGCGCTGTCGATGGCGCCGGACGAGCGCGCCGAACGTGCTCGGCGCCTGCGGGCGCAGGCGGCGCTCGGCCCGCCGGGCGAGTGGCTGGCCGCCCAGCGCACCGTGCTGCGTGAGGCCGTGGCAGCACGCCGAACATGAGCGAGCTCGGTGAGTGGACCGGCGCGCCGCCGCGACTGCGGCACGCGCTGCGGGCGCGGTGCCCGCGTTGTGGCGCCAAGGCGGTGTGGGCCCGTTGGGGCGAGCTCGCCGACCGCTGCCCGCGGTGCGGGTTGGTGTTTCTGCGCGAGCACGGCTACTGGGTGGGTGGGCTGATCGTCAACATCTTCGTGGCCCAGGCGGTGCTCATGGCCATGCTGTTGGGCACCGTGGCGACCACGTGGCCGGACGTGCCGTGGACCGGCCTGCTGGTGGCGGCCGTCGCGGCGATGATCATCGTGCCGCTGTGGTTCTATCCTCGGACCAAGACCGTGTGGCTGTGGCTGGATCTGCGAATCCATCCGTACGGCGGGCGCGGGTGGAGCGACGACGCCGACGCCTCCCGCGACGGCAGCCATTGACCGACGACAGCGAGGATCGCTCATGAAGGCCCTGCTCATCGTGCTCGTGCTCGGCGTGGCGGCGCTGGCCGTGGTCGCGGAGGTGGCCGCGCCGATGTTGGTGGAGTCCCGCGTCGAGGATCGGGTTCACAGCAACGTCGCCGGCGCGGCCGCCGTCGACGCCGACGCCGGGCGGTTCCCGTTCGTGCCGCGGCTGCTGCTCGACACCGAGGTCCGCAGCCTGTCGGTGACCCTCGACGAGGTCACGGGCTACAACGTGCCCTTCGCCGAGGTCACCTTCGAGCTGCAGGGCATCCACCTCGACCGGGACGCGCTGTTCAACGGCGAGGTCGAGATCACCGACATCGACACGGGGACGGCCACGGTCGCCGTTGACAACGAGGCGCTCGGAGCGATCGGCGGTGACGTGACGGCCAACGCCGCCAACGTCGCGGTGCCCCAGCTCCTCTTGCCGTGCGCTCCCGAGGCCGAGGAGAGCGGCGACCGTGTGGAGCTGACCTGCGAGATCCAGCAAGTGCCCAGCGTGCTGGTCCGCGCCGCGAACTGACCGGTGACCGCCATCGACACGCCCGGTTGGTTCACCGAGGCGCTGGCCGGGGCTCCGTCGACCGGCCAGGTGGCTATACGGGGCGTGCCGATCCACTGGCGCAGCTGGGGTGAGCCTGGCAGCCCGGGGGTCGTGCTCATCCACGGGGGCGCGGCGCACGCGCGCTGGTGGGACCACCTGGGGCCGCTGCTGGCCGCCGCCGGCCCCCGGCACGTGGTCGCCCTCGACCTGTCCGGGCACGGCGATTCGGGCTGGCGAGACCGCTACGGGCTGCAGGTCTGGGCCGAGGAGGCCCTCGGGGTCAGCGAGGACGTGGGCATGGCCCCGACTCCGGTGCTCGTGGGCCATTCGCTGGGCGGGTTCGTGGCCATGGCGGCCGCGGCAAGCCACGGCGACCGGCTCGCCGGGGCGGTGCTGGTCGACTCGCCGGTGCGCCGGCCCGACCCCGAGTCGCAGGAGGGCCGGGGCGGGCGCATGTTCCGCCGCCCCAAGACGTATCGGGACGTCGACACGGCGGTGGCCCACTTCCATCTCGTCCCCTCGCAGCCCCCGCCGCCGTGCTACGTGCTGGACCACATCGCCCGCCACAGCCTGCGCCCGGTGACCGACGGCTGGACGTGGAAGTTCGACCCGAGCGTCTTCGCCTCCCGCGACGACCCCGAGGCCCACGACTTCGGGGAGCTCCTCGCCCGGGTGCGCTGCCGCGTCGCGGTGGTGCACGGCGAGCTGTCGGAGATCGTCGGCGACGACGTCACCGACTACATGGCCGAGCGTCTCGGCCACACCGCCCCGTTCGTGGAGATCCCCCAGGCCCATCACCACCTGGTGCTGGATCAGCCGCTGGCGTTCGTCGCCGCCGTCCGCGCCCTGCTGGCCGGCTGGGA
>CAYQMQ010000406.1:0-2176 GCA_964418395.1 uncultured Actinomycetota bacterium | reverse complement strand
TCGCGGCGGTCAACTCGGTCTCGATCAGCTCCTGCAACGCCTGCTGCAACAGCCGGCGAAACACCGCCTTCGTGTCGGCGTCGCCGACGATCTCAGACAACACCTCGGTCAGTCGGGCATCATCGTGGTGGGCCATCGTGTGATGTCTCCTCTGCGAGCTCCTGGTTCGAACTCGCTGAGCGTCACACGGTGGCCCGCCCTAACGACGGAACCGCCCCCTACTTCCACCACCCGGCGGGACGCCTACCACCTGTCCGGGCGATCAGCGGACACGGCATGCAGTACTACGTGCTAATCACCCGAAAAAGAGCGGGTCCTCGACTTCCGGCCTTGCACGGGTTGGACCGAGATACGAGGGCTTCCGCGGAAACGCGGATCGGGGGTGCGCTTTATCCCCGAGTCGGTGTTTCCGCGGAAGCAGCTGCCGCGCTGGAGAGGGAGCCGACGTGGAAGACGGCGGCCTAACGTCAGATGTGCCTGGCCTGCGATGAGTTCTGGTTCGATGAAGAAACGGGACCAGGGAGCCGCTTGAACTTCTCGCCGACGAGCTGAGCGCACCGTCGCCACGTTCGGTGGTCAGCGCCAGCGGCACGGCCGGGAGGCGGTGTTGAACGTCGTGCGGTGACGGTGTTCGTGGTTGGACGGCGCAACCGGGTCTTGACACCAGGGCCGGCCCCGCGGTTTGCTCACGACTCGACCAAAGCCGGGCGAACCCGACAGCTTGGTTGCACGCAGGAGCGGTCCGTGCAGCCCGAGTGGGCACTGACCTGTTGGGGCTCGTTGCCCGGCCAGCCCGACAGGAGGCCCCATGCTGGAAAACCCGGAGCGCGTGTACTTCGAGGCCGTCGTGCCCAGCGAGGGGGGCGCATCGATCTTTGCCGCCGACGCGGCGGTGGAGTTCGACGACCTCGCGGCGTATCGCCCCGCGCCCGGGCGGGTCGCCGAGGCCGCCGTGCGGCTGCAGCGCCTCGGGTTCACCGTGCGCCACCTCGGCACGTTCTCGGTCAGCGGCGACGCGCCCCGCCAGCTGTGGGAGCAGACGTTTGGCACGCGGGTCGAGGAGCGCGGCCAGCCGCTGAGCTCCACCCACCCGGAGGCCGGCGAGCTGCGCTACCTGTCCCACGTGGCCGACGTGCCGTTCGCGCTGCCGGGCGAGCTGGAGGGGCTGGTCGAGCGCGCCTACCCGCAGCCGCCGCCGGTGTTTCTCGCCTCGCCGTTGCCGCCGCGGGTGGATTACCACCATCTGCGGGTGCCGGCCGACGTGGCCATGCTGTTGCGCGCCACGCCGGTGCACAAAGACGGGGTCACCGGCGACGGCGTGCTCGTGGCCATGACCGACACCGGCTTCTATCCCCACCCGTTCTACGACTGGCACGGCTACAGCTACCAGGCCACGCTGGCGCCGGACGCGGTGGGCGTCGACGAGGACGACAACGGCCACGGCACCGCCGAGGCGGCCAACATCTTCGCCGTGGCCCCCGACATCGACTTCGTCGGGGTGAAGATGGGCGGCAACGCGACGTTGGCGTTCAAGACCGCCGCCGACCTGCACCCCGCGGTGTTGACCAACAGCTGGGGCTATGACCTCAGCGGGGTGGAGGAGCTGCCGAACTCGCTCAAGCCGCTGGAGGCCGCCGTGGCCGACGCGGTGCGCGACCGCGGCATCACCGTGTGCTTCTCGGCCGGCAACGGCCACGTGTCCTTTCCCGGCATGATGCCCGACGTGCTCAGCGTCGGCGGGGTCTATGCCCACGACACGCTGTCGGGCGACGACTTCGACCTGGAGGCCTCCGACTACGCCAGCAGCTTCGACAGCCTCATCTACCCCGGCCGCCACGTCCCCGACGTGTGCGGCCTGGTGGGCATGCACCCGGGCGGGATCTACATCATGCTGCCGCTGCAGCCGGGGTCGGCGATCGACGCCGGCCTCGGCGGCGGCAGCTTCCCGGACAAAGACGAGACCGCCACCGACGACGGCTGGGCGGTCATCAGCGGCACCAGCGCCTCCTCCCCGCAGCTCGCCGGCGTGTGCGCCCTGCTGCGGCAATCCCAGCCGGGGCTGTCGCCGGCGCTGGTCAAGGCGTTGGTCAAGGCCTCGGCTCGGGATGTGACCGCCGGCCACAGCGCGATGGGCCAGCCGGCCGGTGACGGCCACGACGGCGCCACCGGCGCCGGT
>CAYQMQ010000405.1:0-2180 GCA_964418395.1 uncultured Actinomycetota bacterium | reverse complement strand
CCGTGCCCGACGACGCGCCGGCCGGCGAGCGCTACGGCGTGATCTGGGTGGAGGCGCCCCGCGCCGACGACGGGCCGATCGAAGCCGTCAACCGCGTGGGGGTGCGCATCTACCTCTCCGTCGGCGAGGGCGAGGAACCGGCCACGGACTTCCGCATCGACGGCCTCACCGCCGAACGTCCCGACGCCGAGCGGCTGCAGGTGCACGCCGAGGTCACCAACACCGGCGGGCGGGCGCTGGACCTGCGCGGCGAGCTCACCCTCACCGACGGGCCCGGCGGGCTGTCCCTGGACCCGGTGTCGCCCGCCGAAGGGCGGGTGCTGGGTGTCGGCGACAGCGGCCGGGTGACCTTCGACCTGGACCCGTCGCTGCCCGCCGGCAGGTGGCACGCCGAGGTGGTGTTGCGCAGCGGCGCGGTCGAGCGCGACGCCGAGGGCAAGCTGACCATCCCCGAGCCCGGCGACATCACCCAAGCCGAGGTCGAAGAGGGCCAGGCCGGCGACATCCCGCCGTGGCTGCTCACCGTGGCGTGGCTGCTGCTGCTGCTCGTGCTGGTGGCGCTGATGGTGGTGCTCGGCCGTCGTCGCCGCGACGAGGAGGAGGACGACGACGAGCCGCCGGCGGCGGTCGCGGCACCGTCGCCACGGCCTATACCAGCCGCTCAAGCAGCGCAGCGGTAGCGGCCTATACCAGCCGCTCAAGCAGCGCAGCGGTAGCGGCCTATGTCAGCCGGCGTTCTCGCGGGCCTTGCGGGCGGCGATGAACGAGCGGACGCCGAGGACGATGTAGGCCAGGCAGACCAGGACGGTCAGCAGCGACGTGATGGCGGCGCCCTCGGCGTCGGCCAGCCCGCCGATCTGGGGCGCGGACCCGAGCGCGCCGAGCAGGGCCACGACGAGGGCGGCGTGGATCGCGTGCTGGTGGGCGCTGGCGCGGCGGGCGACCAGGCCGAGGATCAGGATCACCAGCCCGAGCGCCGACGGCAGCAGGGCGGTCCAGCTGGCGAAGCCGGTGGCGACGTAGGCGACCACGCCGAGCACGACCAGCACGGCGCCGACGATCTGGGTGACGGAGGTCATGGGGTCCTCAGCGGAAGGCGGCGGGACGCGCTCCATGGTGGCGGTTGCCGGTGGCGTGGGCCAATCGGCCCGTGGCCCAGGCCGCCACGGCGCTGTCGTAGCGGGCCGGGTCGCGGTTCCACCCGTGGAGGTGCTCGGCGCCGTCGAGGCGGAGGTAGTCGACCAGGTCGGGGCGGGCGGCGGCCAGCGCGTCCGAGGTCTCCACCGGGACGAGGTCGTCAGCGGTGCCGTGGATCAACAGCACGGGGGCGGCGAGGCGCTCGGGCAGCGAGCGCTGGTCGAGCTCGGCCCAGTCGAGCCGGGCGCGCACCCGCAACGCGACCTTCCACGACCGCACCAGGCCGGCGCGGACGCCGGGTGGGAGATGGCGCGCCTGCAGCACCCGCCGCACGACGGCGGCCCAGTCCAACACCGGCGAGTCCAACAGCACGCCGTCCACCGAACCCGCCAGCGGCGACCGGCGCAGGAACGTGGCCACGATCGCCCCGCCCATCGACCAGCCCGCCAACAGGATGCGGCGCGCGCCGCGGGCGTGGGCCTCGGCCACGGCGGCTTCGACGTCGGCCCACTCGTCGGTGCCCAGCCGGCAGGTGCCGTCGCCGGGGGCGCCGGGGTCGTTGCGGTAGCTGATCAGCAGCGAGGCACAGCCCAGCGCCCCCAGCGTGCGCGCCACCCGCAGCGCCTGCGAGCGCGACGAGCCCCGGCCGTGCACCGCGATCAGCCAGGTGTCGGCGTCGGCGGCCGGCTCGGGCTCGTCGGGCCACCACGAGGTCGGGTCCGGCGTCCAGGCGGGCTGGCGCAGCGACGACGGCGGCAACAGCCACGCCGGCAGGGGGTTCAGCGGGCCGGCCACGTCGACGGCGGTGGCCGGCGTCAGCTCGGGGATGGCCGTATCCGGCCAGACGTCGCCGGCCAGGCGCATGGCGGTTCCGTCAGCGGCAGGGGGCGTGCCCCACCACGCGACCATGGTGCGCGCGGCGTGGCGCCGGCCGGCCTGGTGCGGCGGGCCGACGACGCCGTGGCCGCCGTCCCACCACAGCCCGAACGTGCCCGGGCGGGCGGCGTGGGCGCCGCGCAGCTCGACGCGCAGGCGCGGGTGGG
>CAYQMQ010000404.1:0-2189 GCA_964418395.1 uncultured Actinomycetota bacterium | reverse complement strand
GTGCGCTCGATCGCGCGGGCGCTGTAGCCGCCGATCAGGATCGGCGGGTGCGGGCGCTGCACCGGCGGCGGGTCCACCCGCCCGGCCGGCATCGCGTAGAACTGCCCGTGGTAGGCCCCGTCACCGGCGCCCCAGATGGCGCGCAGGCAGTCGACGAACTCGTCGAAGCGCGCCCCGCGGCGCTCGAACGGCACGCCCGCCGCCTCGTACTCGTCACGCGACCACCCCAGCGCCAGGCCCAGCGCGACGCGCCCGCCGGAGACGTAGTCCAGCGTGGCGACCTGCTTGGCCAGCACCGCCGGGGCGTAGAAGGGGAAGTTGACCACCGCGAACCCGAGCCGGATGTGGTGGGTGGCCGCCGCGACGTGGGCCAGGCTCACCGTGGGGTCCAGCGCGAACTGGAACGCCGGCGGCCACGGCTGGCCCGGCAGCGGCGGGTAGTCGTCGCGGGGCTGTTCGGGTACCACCAGGCGCTGGAAGCACCACAGCGACGCGTAGCCCAGCTCGTCGGCGCGGGCGGCGAGCCGGCGCTGGACGGCCGGCGTGGCCCACGCCCCGGCGGTGGGCAGACCGAACCCCAGCCTCACAGGACTTTGAAGGGGTCGGAGATGTCGCTGCCGGTGTCGATCCACACGCTCTTGGTCTGGGTGTACTCGTCCAGCGCCTCGATGCCGTTCTCGCGGCCCATGCCGCTGGAGCGGTAGCCGCCGAACGGCGACGAGTAGGCGACCTTGCGGTAGTTGTTGATCCACACCGTGCCGGCCTTCAGCCGGTGGGCCATGCGCATCGCGCGCTGCACGTCGCGGGTCCACACCCCGGCGGCCAGCCCGTAGTCCACGTCGTTGCCGATGGCCACGGCGTCGGCTTCGTCGTCGAAGCGCAGCAGGCACACCACCGGCCCGAAGATCTCCTCTTGGGCGATGCGCATGTCGTTGGCCACGTCGCCGAAGACGGTGGGCTCGATGAAGAAGCCGTCGGCCAGCTCCGGCGCCTGGGCGCGCCGGCCGCCGTGCAACAGCGTGGCCCCTTCGGACTGGCCGATCTCGATGTATTTGAGCACTTTGTCGAGCTGGGGTTTGTTGGCCACCGTGCCCATCTCGGTGTCGGCCTCGAGGGGATCGCCGAGCGTGATGGTGCGCACGCGGTCGAGGAGCTTGTCGACGAACTCGTCGTACACCGCCGACTGCACCAGCACCCGCGAGCCGGCCATGCACGTCTGGCCGCTGGCGGCGAAGATGCCCGCCAACACCCCGTTGACGGCGTTGTCGTGGTCGGCGTCGGCGAACACGATGTTGGGCGACTTGCCGCCGAGCTCCAGCGACACCTTCGCCAGGTGGTCGGCGGCGTTGCGCATGATCGCCTTGCCGGTGGCCGACGACCCCGTGAACGCGACCTTGGCCACGTCCGGGTGGGCCACCAACGCGCCGCCGGCGTCGCCCTCGCCGGACACCACGTTGACCACCCCGGCGGGAAAGCCGGCCCGCTCCACCAGCTCGACGAACTCGAGCAGCGAGATCGGGGTGAACTCCGAGGGTTTGACCACGATCGTGTTGCCGGCCGCCAGCGCCGGGCACAGCTTCCACAGCGTCAACAGCAGCGGCGAGTTCCACGGCGTGATCGCGCCGACCACCCCCAGCGGCTCGCGCACGGTGAAGTTGACCATGTTCGGCACCGGCACCGGGATGGTGTCGCCCTGGATGGTCTGGGCCAGCCCCGCGTAGTAGTAGCACCACGCCGCAAAGCTCTTGGCCTGGCCCAGCATCTCGCGCAACAGCTTGCCGTTGTCGCGCACCTCGGTGACCGCCAGGCGCTCGACCACGTCCTCGTCGGAGACCAGATCGCCGAGGCGGCGCAGCAACGCGGCCCGCTCGTGCGGCGGCGTCTCCCCCCACGGGCCCTCGAAGGCGCGCCGGGCGGCGCTCACCGCCCGGTCGACGTCGGCCTCGCCCGCCCGCGGCGCGCGCGCCCACACGCGGCCGGTGAACGGGTTGACCGACTCCAACGTCGCGCCGTCGGCCGCGGCGGTCCACTTCCCATCCACATACATCTGATAGTCGGCGATGCCCCCACCGGGCTCATGGTGGGTGCGACGCTCGCTTGCCATCTCGGCCTCCCTGTCGGCGGTCGGCTCCTGTCGGCGGTCGGGGAGAGCATGCACCACGACCGCGGTCTCGTCGATGCCCGGCCGA
>CAYQMQ010000403.1:0-2195 GCA_964418395.1 uncultured Actinomycetota bacterium | reverse complement strand
CCGCAGATCCCCACGGTCACGCCGTGGGCGTGGGCGGTGTGGATCACGTGGCGGATCGCGCGCTGCACCGCCTCGTCGCGCTCGTCGAAGACCGCCGAGAGCTGGTCGGCGTCGCGGTCGGCGCCGAGCACCAGCTGGGTGAGGTCGTTGGAGCCGATCGAGAAGCCGTCGAAGCGCTCGGCGAACCGGTCGGCGAGCAGCACGTTCGAGGGCACCTCGGCCATCATGTAGACCTGCAGGCCGTTGCGGCCGCGCTCGAGGCCCTCCTCGGCCATGATGCGCAGCACGCCGTCGGCCTCGTGGACCGTGCGGCAGAACGGGATCATGACGACGATGTTGTCCAAGCCGATGTCGTCGCGGGCGCAGCGCAGGGCGCGGCACTCCAGGGCGAAGGCCTCCCGGAACGCGTCGTCGTCGTAGCGGGCGGCGCCGCGCCAGCCGATCATCGGGTTGGACTCGACCGGCTCGAAGCCGCGGCCGCCGAGCAGGTCGGCGTACTCGTTGGTCTTGAAGTCGCTGGTGCGCACCACCACCGGCGCCGGATAGCGGGACGCGGCGATGCGTGCGATGCCGTGGGCCAGGGTGTCGACGTAGTACTCCTCGAGGCGGTCGTAGCCCGCGGCCAGCTCCTCGATGTGGTCCTTCGTCGCGGTGTCGTCGAGGTCGTCGAAGCGCGTCAGCGCCAGCGGGTGGACCTTGATGTGGTCGTTGATGATGAACTCGAGGCGCGCCAGGCCGACCCCGTCCGCGGGCAGTCGCCACGAGCGGAACGCGGCGCCCGGCGACGCGAGGTTGATCATGATCTTGGTCTGGGTGTCCGGCACCTGGTCGATGCGGATCTCTTGCTCGTCCCAGTCGAGCTCGCCGGGGTAGACCCGCCCTTCGCCGCCGTGGGCGCAGGAGACGGTCACGGTCTGCCCGTCGGTCAATCGCCGGGTCGCGTCACCCGAGCCGACGACGGCCGGCACGCCCAGCTCGCGGCTGACGATGGCGGCGTGCGCGGTGCGCCCGCCCCGGTCGGTGACGATCGCCCCGGCCCGTGCCATGACCGACACCCAGTCGGGGTCGGTCATCTCGGTGACGAGCACGTCGCCGTCCTCGAGCTGGTCGCCCTGCGAGGCGTCGGTGAGCACGCGGACCCGCCCGGCCGCGATCTGGTCGCCGACGCCGACGCCGCGCACGAGCGGCGCTTCGGAGGTGTCGGCGAGGCGATACGAGGTCACCACGGGGTCCCGACGGCGCGAGTGGACGGTCTCGGGCCTGGCCTGCACCACGAACAGCTCGTCCGTCTCGCCGTCCTTGGCCCACTCGACGTCGACCGGGGCCTCGTAGAGCTCTTCGATGGCCTTCGTCCAGCGCGCGAGCTGGCGCACCTCCGGATCGGTCAGCACCATCTGCTCGCGCTCGCGCCGGCGCGTCTGCACGACCTTGGTGGGTGACGTCTCCCCTTGGGCGTAGACCATCTTGGACAGCTTCGACCCGCGGGTCTTGTCGATGATCGGCAGCTTGTCGTCGTCGTCGAGCAGCGGCTTGAACACCACCCACTCGTCGGGCTCGACCCGGCCGCCCACCAGGTGCTCGCCGAGCCCCCAGGCGCCGTTGACCACCACGACGTCGGGAAAGCCCGAGTCCGGATCGAGGCTGAACATCACCCCGGAGCAGGCGCGGCCGGCGCGGACCATCCGCTGCACGCCCACCGACAGGGCGAGGTCGGTGGCGCCGAAGCCGTGCTCGCGTCGGTAGAAGATGGCCCGGTCGGTGAACAGCGAGGCGTAGCAGTAGCGGATCGCGTCGAGCACGTCGCCGGCGCCGGTGACGTTCAGCACCGTCTCCTGCTGTCCGGCGAAGCTCGCCTCGGGAAGGTCCTCGGCGGTGGCCGAGCTGCGCACCGCGACGTCGATCTCGGGCTCCCCGCAGCGCGTGGACAGCTGCTGATAGCCGTCATCGATCGCCTCGGCCAGCTCGGGAGGGAACTCCCCGCGGCCCACCGCGCGCCGCAGGTCGGATCCCACCTGGCGCAGGGAGATCTCGCCGTCGGCGAACGCCTCCAACTGCTCGGAGATGTACTTCTCCAGGTCGTTGTGGCGCAGAAACGCCCGGTAGGCCTCGGCGGTGACCGCGAAGCCCTGCGGGACCTGGACCCCACGCGCCTGCAAGCTCCGCAGCAGCTCGCCCAGCGAGGCGTTCTTGCCGCC
>CAYQMQ010000402.1:0-2195 GCA_964418395.1 uncultured Actinomycetota bacterium | reverse complement strand
CGACGCCGTCACCGGCGCCGGGTCGGTGATCACCGAGGACGTGCCCGACGGGGCGCTGGCGGTGGAGCGCACCGAGCAGGTCACCAAGCTCGGCTGGACCGAGCGCAAACGGGCCCGCCACGCCCGCCGCGAGGAAGGGTGACGCCATGGAGGTCGTGACCAAGAAGCGCATGCAGATCTTCTCCGGGCGCGGGCACCCGGAGCTGGGTCGGGAGGTCGCCGACCATCTCGGCATGGCCCTGGGCGCGATCGACCTGCACGAGTTCGCCAACGGCGAGCTGTACGTGCGCTACCAGGAGAACGTGCGCGGCAGCGACGTGTTCGTGGTCCAGACCCACTGCGAGCCGATCAACGAGCGCATCATGGAGCAGCTGGTGATGATCGACGCGGCCAAGCGCGCCTCGGCCAAGCGCATCATCGCCGTCGCCCCGTTCTACGGCTACGCCCGCCAGGACAAGAAGGGCCGCTCCCGCGAGCCGATCACCGCGCGGCTGCTGGCCAACATGCTGCGCACCGCCGGCGCCGACCGCGTCGTCAGCGTCGACCTGCACACCGGGCAGATCCAGGGGTTCTTCGACGGCCCGCTGGACGCGCTGACGGCCCTGCCGCTGCTGGTGGGCTGGCTGCAGGACCACTACCGCGACTCGGAGCTGGTCATCGCCAGCCCCGACGCCGGCCGGGTGCGCCTGGCCGAGAAGTTCATCTCGCGGCTGGACGGCGCCCAGCCGGCGTATCTGGCCAAGACCCGCACCGGCCACAACATGGCCAAGACCCTCGCGGTGGTCGGCGACGTCGAGGACCGGGTGTGTGTGCTGGTCGACGACATGATCGACACCGCCGGCACCATCTGCGGCGCCGCCGAGGCCCTGGCCGAGCGCGGGGCCTCCTCGGTGATCGCGCTGGCCACCCACGGCGTGCTCAGCGGCCCGGCCGTGGAGCGGATCGCGGCCAGCCCGATCGAGCGGGTCGTGGTCACCAACACCCTGCCGGTGGACGCCCAGGCGCTGTCCAAGCTCGAGGTGGTGTCGATCGCGCCCACCATCGCCAGCACCATGAAGGCCATCTTCGAGGACGAGTCGGTCAGCGAGCTGTTCAACGACCAGAACCAGTAGCGGGGACCGGCGCGGCCTGCCCGGGTTGTTCGCTGGCGGGCCGGTGCTACCGTTTCCTGTCGGTTCGGCGCCCGCTCCCGCGGCGCCGCGCACGCCACCCTCACCACCGCTGCTCGCCGCTGTAGGAGATGTCTGCCATGGCCAAGACCGTGCCCCTCGCCGTGTCGCCCCGCGCCGGCTCCGGCAAGGGCGAGGCGCGCACCCTGCGTCGTGAGGGTCGCGTGCCCGCCATCGCCTACGGCCGCGACCTGGACACCCCCCGGCCCGTGTCGGTCGATTCCAACGAGCTGTTCCACGCGTTCAACACCGACGCCGGCACCAACGCGATCCTGTCGCTGCAGCTCGACGGCGACAGCCAGCTGGCCATCGCCCGCGAGATCCAGCGCCACCCCGTCAAGCGCGAGGTGACCCACGTCGACTTCGTGACCGTCAGCCGCAACGTGCGCATCGACGTCGAGGTGCCCATCACGCTCACCGGCGAGGCGGCCGGCGCCGAAGAGGGCGGCATGGTCGACCAGGCGCTGCACAACGTGGCGATCAACGTGCTGCCCCTCGAGGTGCCCGACGAGCTCACCCTCGACATCACCGACATGAACGTCGGCGACGTCAAGCGCGTCAGCGACCTCGAGCTGCCCGCCGGCGTGGAGGCGCTGGAGGACCCGGAGACCGCGGTGGTCACCGTCTACTTCGAGTCCGTCGAGGTGCCCGAGCCCGAGGCCGCCGAAGAGGCCGAAGAGGGCGAGGAAGGCGAAGAAGGCGAAGGCGAGGAAGGCGAAGAGGGCGAAAGCGCCGAGGGCGAAGCCGGCGAGGGCGACACCGGCGAGGACGAGCGCTAGATCCGCCGGTGGTGCGAGGCCTCCTCGCCAGGCTGCGCGGCTCGGGCGACGCCGTGGCCGACGACCGCTGGATCGTGGTGGGCCTCGGCAACCCCGGCAAGGCCTACGCCGGCACCCGCCACAACGTGGGCGCCGAGGCGGTGCGCGCCCTCGCCGAGCGGCTCGGGCTGTCGCTGACGGCCAACCGCAAGCTCGGCGGCGAGGCCGCCGACGGCCGCGCGGACGGCGCCCGGTGCACCCTGCTGGT
>CAYQMQ010000401.1:0-2198 GCA_964418395.1 uncultured Actinomycetota bacterium | reverse complement strand
AGCCGCCCGTGGCCGCGCCGGGCGATCAGCTCGACGCGCGGGCCGAAGAACACCAGGCCACCGTAGGCCACATGGGGGTGGCGCAGCCGGTGGAAGAGGTAGCGCGCGTACAGCGCGAGGTAGTCGGGGGTGAGCATGCGCCGCTGCACGGCGAAGCGCACCGCGTTGCGCCAGCCCCATCGACGGCGGGCGCGGGCGGGCGGCAGCGCCCCCGGCGCGGTCCGGTCGTCGCGGTGGCCGGTCGCGGCGGCGAGCTCTTCGGCGCGGGCGATGCCGGCGCGGGCGGTGGCGGCCCGCACCGCCTGCTCGCGGTGGCCGACGGCGAGATCGCGCGCAAGGTCGCGCGCCTGGCTAGCCGACAGCTCGCCGCGCTCGGGCAGCGGGGGCTCCTCCGGCCCACCGGCGCCGGTCACGGCGGACCTCGCCACACCAACGCGGGCAGTCGCGGCTCGTGGCCGGCGGCGAGGTCGGCTCGGAGCCGGTCGAGGCCGCGGCGCACCGCGTCGACGTCGACGGCGGCGTGATCATCCGGGTAGCCCTCCAGCGCGCCGGCGGCGCGGGCGAGGATGGTGCGGGCGCCGGTGAGGTTGTCGCGCTGCACGTGACAGCAAGCCGCGGCCACCTGCGCCAGGGCCCGCCACAGCGGGCGGTCGGCCTCGGCCACCTCGGCGGCGCGCCACACGATCGCCAGGTGCTCGTAGGCCTCGAAGCAGCGGCCCTCGGCTTGCAGGGCCACGGCGCGGTCCCACGCGTCGGCCGCGGGAGGTGGGTCGTGGCGCAGCGCCTTCAGGTGTGGCAGCGCGTCCGGGGCGCCGGGTGGGCGCAGCCGTCCCAGCGGGTCGCGGGGCAGGTCGGCCTTGCGCGTCAGCGGCCATCCTCCGGGACGACGCCGGTCACCACCGCGTTGTAGAAGGCCGCCCGCGGCACCAGCGGACGCAGCCGCTCGTCGAGGGCGTACAGCGCGTGCCACGTGCGGTAGGCCACCCAGGGATAGCCGTCAGGCAGCAGCCCCGGGCGCACGCGCCCTTCCACGGTCCGGGTGAGCCAGCCGAACCAGTTCGCGGTGAGCTCCTCGGTCTCGCAGCGCACCCGGACCAGGCCGGCATGGGCGGCCAGCCGCTCCAGCTCGCCCGGATCGAAGGTGTGCAGATCGACTTCGTGCTCGAGGGCTGCCGCGTCGCGGTCTTCGTCGGCCAGCCCTTCGTGTCCGTCACCGAGGACCCGCTCGGCCCCGCCGACGACGGCCGCGAGCTTCACGCCGATCCGGGCGGTGCGCTTGAACCAGCCGGCCACGCGGTCGCCCACCCGGGTCGGCTCGCCGGCGATGAGCAGCCGGCCGCCCGGGCGCAGCACCCGGACGAGCTCCTTGAACGTGGTCTCCACGTCCGGCAGGTGGTGGATGACGGCGTGGCCGACCACGAGGTCGAAGCTCGCGTCGTCGAACGGCAGCGTCTCGGCGTCGGCGACCTCGCCGTGCACCTCCACCCCGAGCCGGCGCCCGTTCGCCACGCACTGCTCGACCATGCCGGCGGAGATGTCGGTGGCGTGCAGCCGCTCGGCGACACCGGCCTGCCACAGGTTCAGCAGAAAGAAGCCCGTGCCGCAGCCGACCTCGAGGACGTCGCCGTAGGGGCGTTCGTCGGGCACCGCGCGCCGGTAGCGCCCCGCGACGTAGTCCACGCAGCGCTGGTCGAAGCTGATCGACCACTTGTGGTCGTAGTGCGGCGACTCCCAGTCGTGATAGCGGACCTGTTTGTCCTTGATCTCCACACCACGGCTCCCGATCGGGGATCGACGCGGCGCGAGTCTAGCGCCACGGCCCGCGCGACCGGGTGGCCACGGCGCGCCGGTGCATGTGACGGGGGTCGTACCGTTCCCGCCGAGGCACACCCACCGCCGCCGCTGACTCTGGTCGCTGTTGGACCCCGGCCCGCAAGCAAGCTCACCAGCGTCGATGAAACGGGTGGAGGCTGGCCCCGCTCTCAGCCAGCAGCATCACCGCCCACGATGAATCACCACCGCGCCTCCACGTGCCGCCGAGCGCCGACGTCGGCGGCGGGGCGAGTGCGGCGACCAGGCGACTGCCTCCGGCGGGGTCAGGCGCCGCGGCTACCCCTGCCCGGCTCAGCGCCGGCGGAACGTCGCCTGACCCGGCCCGGACTCGAGGAACGAGCGCATGCCGGTGGTCTGGTCCTCGG
>CAYQMQ010000400.1:0-2201 GCA_964418395.1 uncultured Actinomycetota bacterium | reverse complement strand
CGCCTTGCAGGCCACGAACATCCGCCTGCGCGACACGGGCCACCTGTCGCTGCTGATGTCACGGGAGGTGACCGGCGACGTGGTCGACCACTTGGCCGACCGCGACTTGGATGGGGCCGAGCACTCGTCACGTCACGGCGCGGGAGGCCACGATCGAACCGGCAGCAGGGGTCAGCAGGGCGCGCTGCGGCTGATCAGCGGCGGGCGCAGCGCCTGACCACCCGCGCGGGGCCTCACTCCCAGTTGGCGACCTTGGGGTGGTCGACGTCCAACGCCCCGACTTGCGCGGCACCCCCCGGCTCACCGAGCCCGGTGACCTCGTCGCCGAAGAACTCCCGGTTGATGGCGATGAACTCGTGCCACTCCTCGGGCGTGTCGTCCTCGTAGCTGATGGCGTCGACGGGGCAGACCGGCTCGCAGGCGGCGCAGTCAATGCACTCGTCGGGCTGGATGTACAGCATCCGCCCGCCCTCGTAGATGCAGTCGACCGGGCACTCCTCGACGCAGGCCTTGTCCTTCACGTCGATGCAGGGCTCGGCGATCACATAGACCATCGGGGGAGCTCCTTCGAAGAGCAGGTCGACATCCTCGATCGCAAGCCTAGCAACCCGGGCTGCGCGACGCGCAATCGATCATACGCCCGGGCGGGGTGTCCGCGATGCGCCACAATGTGGCCATGTTCGCTGCGTGGTTCGGCTTGCCGGCCGGCGACGCCCGGCCGCGGCCGGTGCGCCTGGCCGCTGCCGCGCTGCTCGCCCTGCTCGGCGCGTGGCTGCTGGGCGTGTCCGCCAGCCCGCTGTGGGCCCAGGAGGGCGCTGAGGGTGGCGGCCGCGGCAGCGGGGGTCGGGGTGGAGGCGGGGGCACCCCAACCGTGCTGCGCACCGAGGTGACCGGCGCGATCACGCCGATCACAGCCAGCCACCTGACCGACGCGATCGCAGCGGCCGCCGACGGCGGCCACGAGGCGCTGGTGGTCCAGCTCAACACGCCGGGCGGCCTCGCCGACGTGACCCTGGAGATCACCAGCGCCTTTCTCAACGCCCCGGTGCCGGTGGTGGTGTACGTGTCCCCGTCGGGCTCGCGGGCCGCCTCAGCCGGGGCGTTCATCACCGGCGCGAGCCACATCGCCGCGATGGCGCCGGGCACCAACATGGGGGCCGCCACCCCGGTGCTGCAGGGCCAAGCCGACATCCCCCAGGAGCAGCTCGACAAGATCATCCAGGACTCGGCGGCCCAGATCCAAGCGATCGCCGAGGCCCGCGACCGCAACGTCGACTTCTACGTGGAGACCGTCACCGACGGCCGCAGCGAGCCGGCCAGCGTCGCCCTCGAGGAGGGGGCCATCGACCTGATCGCGGAGTCGCTGCCGCAGCTGCTCGCCGAGATCGACGGGCGCACCGTCGAGGTGGGCGGCGGCGACGAGGTGACGCTGGCCACGGCCGAGGCCGCGACCGTCGACTACGACATGTCGGCGGTGCGCCGGCTGCTGCAGGCGCTGGCCAACCCGCAGGTGGCGGTGACGCTCATCTCGATCGGCACGCTGGCGCTGATCTACGAGCTGATCAATCCCGGCGAGATCATCCCGGGCGTGGTCGGCGCCGTCCTGTTGCTGATCGGGCTGTTCTCCCTCAACCAGCTGCCGGTCACCATCGTGGGGGTGATCCTGTTGGCTTTGGCGCTCGGGTTGTTCGTCGCCGAGCTGTTCGTGCCCGGCGTGGGCGTGTTCGCCGGCGGTGGGGCGCTGGCGCTGGTCGCCGCGGGCATGTTCTTGTTCGACGCCCCCACCGGCGTGGGGCTCGACCTGAGCTTTCTGATCCCCGTGGCGCTGGCGGTGGCGGTGGCGGTGATCGTCCTGGGGCGGATCGCGTGGCACAGCCTGCACACCCAGGCCTACCAAGGACCCACCGGCGAGTACCAGGGCACGATCGCCGAGGTCCGCGACGTGGACGCCGAGCACGCCTGGGTGTGGTATCAGGGCAGCCGGTGGCGGGCCAAGCGCGTGGACGGCGGCGAGCTCGCCCTCGGCCAGCAGGTGCGGATCACCGAGCTCGACGGGCTGACGGTGCTGGTCGAGCCGGTCGAGGACACCGAGACGACGGCTTGACGCGCCGGCCGGACGGCACGCGGCCGCCCGTCAACGGCTACACCCGCTCCAGGGCCGCATAGCCGGTCAGCAGCCACTTCTCGCCGTAGGCGTCGAA
>CAYQMQ010000399.1:0-2203 GCA_964418395.1 uncultured Actinomycetota bacterium | reverse complement strand
GGTGGTCGAGCTGCACCCCACCGATCTGGCCGTTCGCGGCCGGCGCGCCGACGCGGCCTACGCCTTCGGGGTGTTGGCCGACACCCTCGATCATCGCCACGTCTATTTCTCGTGGGACGACGCCGCCCAGGACCTCGAAGACCGCGTCCATCAGGCTCGTCGCCGCGCCGCGGACAGCCAGCCGGATGGCGACGAGCACATCGCCGCCCTCAACGAGGAGCTGCGCACCCTCCGGTTGGGCCCGGAGCAGTGGAGCGCGATCCGCCGCCAGATCCACCGGCTGGAAGCCGACGTGCTGCGCGCGCGGCTCGGCCAGCCCGCCCACGCCACGGCGGGAGACGCCGACGGCGGGGCGTGACCGGCGCCGCCGAGGGCGCACCTTCGCCACCCACTGGCGGCCCACGCCCGGGCTCGCGTGGCCGCGCGGACGTAGTCAGCTAGGATCCGCCGGTATGCACCCACCAGACCGCATCCTCATGGGACCGGGCCCCAGCGACGTCCACCCCGCCGTGCTGCGGGCGATGAGCGCGCCGCTGCTGGGCCATCTCGACCCGGCGTTCGTGCCGACCCTCGATGAGATCGCCGATCAGCTGCGGCAGGTCTTTCGGACGCGCAACCGGGTGACGTTTCCGGTGTCGGGCACCGGCAGCGCCGGCATGGAGGCCGTCGTGGTCAACCTCGTCGAGCCGGGCGACTCGGTGGTCGTCGGCGTCAACGGGGTGTTCGGCACGCGCATGGCCGAGGTGGCCCGCCGGGCGGGGGCGACGGTGTCCACCGTCGAGGCGCCGTGGGGCCAGCACATCGACCCCGACCTGTTCATCGACGCGGTGCGCCAGCACGAGCCGAAGCTGGCCGGCATCGTCCACGCCGAGACCTCCACCGGCGTGCACCAGCCGGTGGCCGAGATCGGCACGGCGCTGGCCGACACCGACACGCTGTTCGCGCTGGACTGTGTGACCAGCCTCGGCGGGGTGGACGTGCGGGTCGACGACTGGCACGTGGACGCGGCCTATGCCGGCACGCAGAAGTGCCTGTCGGTGCCGCCGGGCTTGGCGCCGGTGACGTTCTCCGACGACGCCGTGGCCCGTGTCCGGGCTCGGCAGACGCCGGTGCAGTCGTGGTATCTGGACCTGACGCTGCTGCTGGGCTATCTCGACGCCGAGGGCGGACGGACGTATCACCACACCGCGCCGATCTCGATGCTGTACGGGTTGCGCGCCGGCCTCGAGCTGGTGTTGGCCGAGGGGCTGGAGGAGCGCCTCGCCCGGCACGAGCGCCTCGGGCGGATGCTGCACGACGGGCTGGCCTCGCTCGGGCTGCCGCTGTTGGCCGAAGAGGGCTACCGGCTGCCCCAGCTGACGGCCGTGGGCTTGCCCGAGGGCGTGGACGAGGCGAAGTGGCGCACCCGGCTGCTGGACGAGCACGGCCTCGAGGTGGGCGGCGGGCTGGGCGAGCTCGCCGGCCGGGCGTGGCGCATCGGCTTGATGGGCCACTCCTGCCAGGAGCGCAACGTGCTGTTGCTGCTGGAGGCGGTCGAGCGGCTGGTCTCGGCCCGCTGACCCAGCCGGCGCCCGGGCACCAGCCGGCATCGCTGAGCTCGGCCGGCACGCCACGCCGAATCGACGCGTCATCGCGCCGACGGGCTGTGCGTTGGGGTGTCGATGAGCGCACCCGCGCACCAACCAGGAGCGACGGTCACGATCGCCGGACCGGTCGAGGAGGACGAGCTCGCGGCCTTCTGCCGCCGCGAGCATCCGCGGCTGGTCGGGGCGTTGAGCCTGTACTCCGGGGAGCCGCACCTGGCCGAGGAGCTGGCCGCCGACGCGTTGATCAAGGCGATCGACCGCTGGCCGCGCGTTCGTGAGATGGCCGCCCCGGGCGCCTGGGTGCACCGGGTGGCCATCAACCTGGCCAACTCCCGCTTTCGCCGGCGATCAGCCGAGCGGCGGGCGACCGCCCGCCTGGGCCACGACGAGCATACCGACCCTCCCGCCACGGCCGAGGCGCTGACGGTGCGCCGCGCCGTCGCGGCGCTGCCCGAACGGCAGCGCCGCTGCGTCGTGCTGCGGTTCTTCCTGGACTACGACCTCGCCGACGCGGCCGCCGAGCTCGGCGTCTCGACTCAGGCGGCGGCCGCGTTGAGCTACCGCGCGCTGAGCCGGCTGCGCGACGAGCTGGGCGATGACCGTCTCGCTGTGCCCGA
>CAYQMQ010000398.1:0-2231 GCA_964418395.1 uncultured Actinomycetota bacterium | reverse complement strand
CGCCCACCGACAGGCCGCGGTCGGCCAGCGCCGCCATGAGGCCGGTGGCCACCGTGGTCTTGCCGGCGCCCGAGGCGGGGGCGGCCATGACCAGCCGAGGAGTCATCCCGCACCTCCCGCCTGGCCGATCCCGGCGGGGTCGGCCAGCAGCTGCTCGCCCGGCACCGGGCCGAGGCCGGCCACGCCCCGCTCGGTGACGGTGCGCACACTGGCCGGGTTGGTCTGGCCGGGCCGCCACAGCGCGGCGGGCACCGGCTCGGCGGAGTGGCGGCCGGTGGTCGGATCGCAGCCGTGGTCGGGGCACACGATCAGCGTGGCGCCGCGGTCGCGGGCGGCGTCGGCGACGCCGGCGAGCACCTCGGCGTCGAACGCGGCCAGCGCCTCGATCTTGGCGTCCCGGTCGCGGGCGTGGCCGGCGTCATCGGGGCGCGGATCGTGGACCACCACGATGGCGCCGTCCTCGGCGGCCGCGACCACCTTGGCGGCATCGGCGGGATCGGTGCCCACCAGCTCGCAGCCGAGCAGCCGCGCCAGCCCCGGCGCCGCCCCGCCGCCGCTGACGACCTGGCGGATGCGGCCATCCCGGGCAGGCAGGTCCGGCAGCTCGTCGACGGTCCCGGCTCGGCCCCACGGCCACGCCGTGACCTCGATGCCGGCCTCGTCCAGGGCGGCCGCCGCCGTCTCGGCAACTCGGGCCCACACGCCGTCGGCGACATCGGCCAGGGGGGCGTCGGACTGATGGGGCCCCGGCGGGGCGTCCCCCCAGTCAGCCGGGCCGACCAGCAACATGCGGTGGCCGGCCAGCGGATGCGCGGCCGCCCCGAGTGGGCGCAACGCGTCGTCGACGGCGGTCACCGCCGCCGGCGACAGCGGCTGCGGCGGGTGGGCGTCCAGGCGCCAGGCCGCCTGATCGGCGGCGAGGTCGATGCCGGCCGCGGCCGCCTCGATGCGCCCGCGCGCCGGGGAGCCGCCCAGCGCCACGCCCAGCAGGGTGGGCAGGCCGACCTCGGTGCCCGGCGGCAGACGCCGCGGGATGGTGCGCACCGCCAGCGCCCGGCCCTCGGCGGCGAGCCCGTCCCACACCGGCGTGGGGGCGCGCTCCAGCGAGGTGGGCACGTCACCGCGGAGGGGTTCGGCCGCGCCGTCGGGCACGACCAGCACCCTGAGGGGTTCCGAGGTAGCCGCACTCACCACTCGATGCCTTTCTGGCCCTTCTGGCCGGACTCGTAGGGATGCTTTTCGACGTCGACGGTGCTGACCAGGTCGGCGAGCTCGCGCAGCTGGGGTGGCGCGTCGCGCCCGGTGATCAGCACGTGCTGGAAGCCGGGCCGGTCGCGCAGGGTGGTCACGACCTCGTCGACGTCGACCCAGCCGAAGATCATCGGGTAGGTGAACTCGTCGAGGATCAGCAGCCGGTAGGTCTGGTCGGCGAGGCGGCGCTTGACCTCCTCCCAGCCCTCGCGGGCGAGGTCGGCGGACTCCTCGAGGTTGCGGGAGGTCCACGTCCACCCGTCGCCCATCTTGTGCCAGTCGATCGTGCCGGGGTTGGCGATCTTGGGGGCGGTGACGCCCTCGGGTGGGGTGACGGAATCGACGGTGTTCAGCGCCAGCGCCGCGGCGTGCTCGCCGACTTTCCACTTGGCGGACTTGACGAACTGGTACACGCCCACGCGCCAGCCGGCCGACCAGCCGCGCAGCATCACCCCGAACGCCGAGCTCGACTTGCCCTTGCCGTGGCCGGTGTGGACCAACAACAAGGGCTGTTCGCGCTTGCGGCCGGCGGGCACGTCGCCGCCGAGCGGGAACGTGGCGGCACCGGGGGCGGCTGTGCCGGTGGACGTGGGCTCGGTCATGCGGGCCTCCTACTGCTTGCAGATCGTCGCGTCAAGGGCGTGGGGCACGGCGAAACCTCGGCATCGCGGGGTTTTCTCGAGACCCCACCTTGCCGGGCCGGCAAAAACCTGCGGATTCCGAGGTTTGCTCGGCCCGCGGACGTCGACGCGGCCTCCACGACTTGACGACCTCCCGGCATCACGCGGCTCGGCCGGCGAGCGGCGTTGTGGCGGCGCGGACCACCCCGGCGAGCTCGCCGGCGGCCAGCTGCTCCAGACGCACCGGGGTGGCGCCCAGCGCCGCCGCCACCCGCTCGGCCAACCCCAGCCGTACCGGCGCGTCTTCGGTGTCGACCACGATCGCGCCCACACCGCGGGCAGCCAGCGCCCCGCCGGCGG
>CAYQMQ010000397.1:0-2232 GCA_964418395.1 uncultured Actinomycetota bacterium | reverse complement strand
AGCTAACGGCCACTGCGGGCTGGCCGGCGCCGTCGCCACCCGCAGGGGCCGGCGGCGGCCCTGCCGGGCGGTGGCGGTCGTAAACCTGGATTAGTGGACACCCATCCATACGACAATCGTACTGAAGGCTGTGACCCACGGAGTAAACCGGGAGCCGGGGGTTGGGGAAAACCTATGGCCCTTCCGTTCCGGGATGCGCGGCCGACACGACGACGGCCCACCCGGAGCCGAGGCTGCCCGCACCGACGTCGCCGATGGCGGAGCCCGGTGGGCTCGGGTGGGCCGCTGTCGCGGACCTTGTGTTGTCTAGGCCAGCCGCCGGCGCAGCCCCGCAGCGAACGCTCCGCCACCGAGCAGCAGCAGGCCGGTCACCGCCGCGCCCCCGCCGGTCTCCGGCAGCGGCTCGCGGTCGGCGGTCTGCTCGCCGGGCTCGACCTGCGGGTCGACAACCCGCGGGCCGTCGAAGTCGGTGCCGCCGTCGACGGGCTGGTCACCACAATCAGCGGAGACATCGACCTCTTCGCGATAGACCTCGCCGTCCTGGGCGTCGCTGGGCACCTGGACGTCGACGGTCAGCGTCACCTCGTCGCCCGGCGCGATGGGGCCGACGTCGTTCCAGGTCACGGTGAGGTCGTTGATGTCGTCGGCCTGGGGGTTGGTGGAGGTGATCTCCGAGCCGGCCGGGCCGGTGATGGTGTCCACCACGTCGACGTTCTCGAGGGTGCACGTCGAGTCGGAGTTGGGCACCGTGATCGTGTAGGTGAAGGTGTCGCCGGGGGCGACCGTGTCCTGCGAGGACTCCTTGCTCACGTCCTGCAGCGGGTTCTCGGCCGGGTCGACGCCCTCACCGCACTGGGAGACGCTCGCCTCGCTGTGCGAGACGACCACGTCCTGGGGCTCGATCACGTCGGCCAGCGGGCTGTCCTCGGTCACCGACACGCGCAGGGCGTTGGCCCACACGGTGTCGCTGCCGTCGGTCGTGCCGTCGGCGCCGTCCCAGTTGGTCTCCCACGCGATGATCTCGAGGCCGAGCTCGCTGAGCAGCTCGCCGGCAGCGTCCAGGTTGGCCAGCACGTCCTCGTTCGGCTCGCCCTGGATCACCAGCTCGGTGGTCGTGCCCAGGATTTCCTCGAGCACCGGGATGGGCTCGCCGTCCAGACGCAGTCGCTGCACCCGTGAACCGGTCGAGAACACCGAGTCGCCGCCGTCGCAGCCGGCCACCGCCTCGGACTCGACCACCTCGGCGGTTACCAGCGGGGCCTCCCCTGTCTCTTGAGCGGTCTCGGCGTTCTGCTCGTCCAGGGACTGCGCCCCGTCAACAGGGTCCTCGCCGCCGACCGGGTCCGCACCGCCGACCGGGTCCTCACCGCCGACCGGGTCCTCACCGCCCTCCGGCGGCTCCTCGAGGCCGCCGACGAGGTCGTCGCCGCCGCCGTCCTCGCCGAGGATCTGGTCGACCAGTCCGCTGAGCTCCTCGGGGATCTCCAGGCCGCCGCCTCCCTCGGCGAACAGCACGCCCAGGTCCTCGGTGATCGCATGCCCGCGCGAGTTCCACGCCTGCGGCAGCGAGGCGCTGCTGGCGCTGTCCATGATGTCCTGCAACTTCGCCGAGAGGTTGGCCTGCTGGGAGGCCTCGACGTTGCCGGACAGGGTCCCGGAGAACACCAACGGCTCAGCCGGAACCTCCACGAAGCTGTCCGAGTCCTCCTCGCCCGGCGGCACCTCGGCCGACACCGGATCCGGGAGCGGCCCCAGATCGACCAGGCCGCTGATCTCGGCACCGTACGCCTCGGCGCGGGCCGAACCTGCCTGCTGGGCCGTCGCTGGCCCCATCGAGGCCAGCAGCAGCGCCATTGTCGCCACGATTACCGTCAGCCGCGCCGACCACGCACCCGTATTCGTCATAAGCCACTCCTGTAGCAATGCGATGTAGTGTCGCGCCCGTCTTGAAGAAAAGCCCGCTGTCCTAGCACAAGCTCACTAGTTCGCGGAACAGGATACGGGTGATCCCCTGCGCGGCTCAACCACCCGTTCCCCCCGCCGGGGGGCCTCAGACGCCGGGGATGGTCTCGAGCGGAGCGCCGATGCGGGCCACGTGCAGGCCGACGGCGCGCAGCGCGGCCACGTCCCACACCCCGCGGCCGTCGACCACCACCGGGTATTCGAGCAGCTCGGCGAGGCGCTCGGGGCGGATCGCCTTGTACTCGTCCCACTCGGTGGCCAGCACCACGG
>CAYQMQ010000396.1:0-2237 GCA_964418395.1 uncultured Actinomycetota bacterium | reverse complement strand
CTCACCCCAGCCGATCCACCCACACTACGCCGGCCGTCCGCAGCCCCCTCGGGGCGCTGCGGACAGCCGGCATGCGGTCGTGGTGGCTGTCGACCGGCGACGCCCGCGGCATCACCATCGCCATCGCCTGCGGCGGGAGGCCGGGCGTCAACGACCCAGCCACTTTCCGGCTCAGCCGAACGGCGCGGCTGCTACGCCTGCCCTATTGGCGAACGTTGTAAGACAGATGTAACTGTTTGGGCAACGGCCGGTGCCGGCAGGTTTACCCCCCGGCGGCGGCGCGCGCGCCTCGGGCGGCTCGACGGACTTCCCGCAACGGCTGTGGGGTGCGGGCTTTGGTCGCGGTGGCGAGCACCACCTCGACGGCCTGGACGGCGCTGGTGCGCCAACCCGCGTGGGCGGCCACGGGCCGCACGCCCGCCCGGGTACGCACCCAGAACCCGACGAGATCGTCGTCCAGCCACAGCGGGCTGGTCCCGCCACGAGACGCGGGCGGGGCCTCGCCGCGGGCGGCCAGAGGCCGGTCGGTGACGCCCACCGTCGGCAGTCCCAGCACCGCTCCCAGCTGCACCGCCAGACCGGCCCGCCGCGGGTGGTCCCGACCGGTCGCGTCGACCACCACCAGGTCGGGCGGGGGTGCGAGCCGGCGGACGGCCGCCTCGCGCAGCGGCCCCTCGCGCAGGGCGAGCAACCCCGGCTCGTATGCTGTGCGCACCGTCCCGTCCGCCGTCGCGACCACCGCCCGGCAGCCCGGGTCCTTGCGGACCGCCGCCGCCCAGCCCGTCTCGCCGTCATCCGGGCTCGCGGCGCCCCGAGCGAAACAGCAGCAGCTCGCTCCGACGCTCGCCGCTCGGGTGGCATGCCACGGCGGCGGGTCCGCGGCGGCCAGCCGGCGTTGACAGGCGACGAGCTCGTCGCGCGAAGCCGGCCACGGCAGCACGAGCGGCGATGTCGTCTCGCCGCCGTCCGTCAGTAGCGGCCCTCGCGCAGGCCCTCGAGGTCGGCGAGGTCGTCGGGGTGGAACTCGTCGGGCGGCGGGCCGGAGAACACCTGGGTGATGGCATCGGTCTCGATCGCCCAGTGCATCACCGAACTCTGGTGGATCGAGTGGTGGGGATGGTCGGGGTCCTCGTGGTCGCGCGCGGACTCGTAGCCGATGTTGACCAGGCATAGCAGATGCCCGGCCTCGTGCACCAGCACCGCCCGCTCGACCGCCTGGCCCCCACCGAGCAAATCCGTGCCCAGCCCACTGATGTTGTCGGGGAAGATCACCATCTGGGTGGCGCTGACCGCCACCCCCAGCACCCCCTCCTGCGCGAACTGCCCGCGGACGGCCAGCACGTACATGGCGGCCTGCTCCGACGACGACCACTGCGTGCGGTGCTGGCTGGCGAAGGCCCGCAGCTCGTCGGCCGTCCACGTGCGGCCCTCCCCGGGCACCGTGGAGGGCCCGGCCAGCTGGACGCCGGCCGGCTTGTCGACCACGCCGCGCAGCGTGCCCAGCAGGTGATCCACCGCCCCCGAACGCGGGGCGGCGCCCTGCTGGTGGGCCACCTCGACCACCATCCCGGGGATGTCGCCGCGCAGATAGGGCCGGCACGCGGCGCCCAGGGGGCCTTGATCGTCCGGCGCGGACATAGCCGGCTCCGAGCCGGACCCGTCTCCACCACCTCCCCCGGACCCCTCCCCACCCGATCCGGCGGCTCCGCCGACGCCGGGATCGCCGGCCTCGCCGTCCTGCCCGGCACCCGGCTCACCGCCCGCCCCGGCGTCGCCGATCTGCTCGTCGGCTTGCCGGAGGAACTCCTGGATCGCCTCGGCGGCGTTGTCGACGAACCGCTGCAGAGTCCCCGCGCCGTCGTCGGCCGTTCCGTCGGCGTCGGTGTCGCCACAGGCCGCGGTCAGCAGCACCAGCACGGCGAGCAAGGTCGACAAGCGGGCGTAGCGCAGCGCAGAGAGCATGGGGGGAGCTCGGCCAGCCAAGGTGACGGGGGTCGCTGGACGGCTTCAGGATAGCCGGGCCCGCTCTGCGTAGCGCAACGGATAGGATCGAACGGCTGCAGGCCATGATGACGTGGACGCCGGACACGCCGTGCTACCGTACACCACTGATCACACGGCTGTGATTCGCCCGGCGTGACCTGCACGCCGCCTTCCCCCGGGCCGTGGAAGCCGTCGATCGCACATCCAGGAGGGCGACGCCGTGGGTGACTCCTTCGCGCACCTGCACGTGCACA
>CAYQMQ010000395.1:0-2244 GCA_964418395.1 uncultured Actinomycetota bacterium | reverse complement strand
GATCGCGGGGGCGTGCAACGCGAACCGGAGCGGCTCGGCGGGCGTGAACACGCGGGCCCGGCCGGCGGCGGTCACGCCGGGATGGTCGTCGGCGGCGGGCGGCACCGCCACGGCGCAGGCGGGGTCGCGGCGAAGCGCCGCGACCTGGCCGGCGTCGGCGGCGGCGGTCATCCACACCGCCGAGCCGTCGAACCACTGCGGCATGGGCCAGACGACCGGTTCGCGGCGCCCGCGCACCGCCAGCAGGCAGCGCGGGGAGCGATCGAGGATGGCGGCAGCGTCCACGCGACGTAGCCTGCCGCACCAGCACCCGGTTCGCGACCGCTTCGCCAAGCGAGACGAGGTAGACCGACATGACGTTCGTGGCCATCAACGTACTGACCGTCGCCGACGGCATGGGCGAGACGCTGGAGCAGCGCTTCGCCGGGCGGGCCGGCGAGGTGGAGCAGATGGAGGGCTTCCAGCACTTCGAGCTGCTGCGGCCGGCGCCGTCCGATCTCGGCCCGCCGACCGCCGAGCCGCAGGACGCCCACCGCTATCTCGTCTACACCCGCTGGGACTCCGAGGCCCACTTCCGCGCCTGGGTGGAGTCCTCCCAGTTCCAACGCGGCCACGCCCAGTCGTCGGAGAGCCCCGCGGCGACCGCGTCGACGCTGTGGACCTTCGACGTGGCCGAGGAGCGGGCCAAGCCATGACCGGCACGTCCCCACAGGAGCCCTTCTCGCCCGAGGTGGGCGAGGGCGAGCCGGTGGCGTGGGTGCTGGTGGTCGACGCCACGATCGAGGACACCAACATCCACCTGCCGCAGCTGCAGCGGGCCGGGCTGCTCGGCTCGGTGGAGCAGGACGGGCGCTCGTGGTGGTACTTCCCGGCCCCCGTGGACGACCTTCCGGTGGACGGCACGTGGGAGCCGGTGTCCGATGTCGACTGGTCGAAGGCGTGGCGCGACCGGCTCGAGCCGGTGACGGTGGGCGCGCTCACCGTCGCTCCGCCGTGGCTCGCCGAGCCCGGCCCCGACACCGTGGTGATCGAGCCGGCGCAGGCGTTCGGCACCGGGCATCACGAGACCACCGTCGGCTGTCTCGCCGCCCTCCAGGAGCTCGACCTCACCGGCCGCCGCGTGCTGGACGCCGGCACGGGCTCGGGGGTGTTGGCGATCGCCGCGGCGCGGCTGGGCGCGGGCGAGATCGTGGCCTGCGACATCGACCCGGTGGCGGTGGACGCCGCCCGCGGCAACGTCGCCGACAACGGCGTGGACGTGACGGTGGTCGAGGGCGACGTGGCCATCGTCGGCCAGCGCCGCTTCGACGTGATCGTGGCCAACCTCGACACGTCGGCGCTGGCGTGGGCGGCGGCCTCGCTGGTGCGCCACCTCGCCGAGGGCGGCACGCTCATCGCCGCCGGGATCAGCCACGAGCGCCGTGACGAGGCGGTGGCCGCCCTCGCCGACGCGGGGCTGGCGACGATCGACCGCCCCGGCGACGAGTGGGTCATGCTCATCGGGCGCAAGTGACCCGCGTGCCGCGAAGGGGTCCCGACATGCTGAAGGCCTCGGCTGGGGGACCGAGGCCTTCAGCGTGGTGTCGGTCCGCCGCGACCGACACGTGGGGCCACCAGGTCGACGAGGGCCGCCGCACCCTCGCCGCCGGTGTGTTTGGCGGTGTCTGCTGAACGGTTTTCGTGACCGGGCGGGGATAGTCCTGCCGGTGGCACAAAAAAATTGACCCGTCGATCAGGAGCGCGCCGGCATGAGCGAGCAAGCCCCCGCACACGAGCTCGAGATCGACGGCATCACCCACGGGGCCGAGGGCGTCGCCCGGTTGCCAGAGGGCAAGGTGTGCTTCGTGCCATACGCCCTGCCCGGCGAGCGGGTGCGAGCGCGCGTGGTGGACGACCGCAAGCGGTGGGCGCGCGCCGAGCTCGTCGAGGTGATCGACCCCAGCCCGAACCGGGTGGAGCCGCCCTGCCCCTACGCCGGGCCGTGGCCCGCCGCCGGCGGCGACCCGTGCGGCGGCTGCGCCCTCCAGCACGCCGAGCCGTCCGCCCAGCGCGCCCTCAAGCGCCGAGTGCTGGTCGAACAGCTGGAGCGCCTGGCCGGGCTCGTCGAGCCGCCCGTCGGCGAGATGGTGGCCACGGGGCCGAGCGGCTATCGCTCGCGCGCCCGGTTCTCGGTGACGGCCGAGGGCGCCCTCGGCTTCACCGCGCCGCGCAGCCACCGGGTGCGGCCCATCGACCGGTGCCTGC
>CAYQMQ010000394.1:0-2268 GCA_964418395.1 uncultured Actinomycetota bacterium | reverse complement strand
ACGGGGCCATCCCCTTTCGCGACAACATCGACCGGGCAGCCGACAGCCGCATCGGTTGGATCGCTCAGACCGGCGGCTCCGCCCGCGACCCCGAGGTGACTGCGGCCGCCGACAGCCACGGCATCGGCATGGTCGCCACCGGGCTGCGGCTGTTCACCCACTGAGCCACCCGCGTCGAATCGACCCCAAAGACACCTGGGAAGAGACCAGGGGCCTCGCCGTCACCGACCGACAGTGGAAAGGTCCCGGCGCGCCGCCGCTTCGTCATCGTTTCGCAGCACCCACCGTGATCCAGTTCGCGGTAGTCGCCGACGCGGAGTCGCGGCCACCGTTACGGGCCTGCGTCGGCCTTCACGTCCTCCCAGGGAGGCGGGTGCCGTCGTCCTTCGCCTCGGTTCGCGTGATGTGTGGTCTCGCAGGCTCCGTTTGTTCGCTGCTCAGTTGCCGTGTCGCTTAGGCACGTGCCGCCATCGTGAGCCGCGCTGCGGCAGCGGTTAGCACCGCCGCCGCGGCGACTTGCACCAGCAGAGCCGCCAGAGCGGCTACCACGACCGCCGTGTGCTCGGCGGGGACCATATCCGGTTGATTCACCAGCCGGACGGTACGGATGGACACCGTTGCCAGCGCGGTCACGGTGACCACGAGGACGGCGGCGACCACGGGGACGCGGTCGCGACGCCAGACCACCACGGCGACCGCCAACAGCACGAGTGCGGTCATGAGCGGCCGCACGTTGTAAACGTCCAGAAGGGCTTCCGGCCCACCGGGGGATCCGAGATCGCGGATGAGGACGCCACCTAGGATCGACAGCCCCCATATGAAAACGGCGGCCGCGGCGGCCTTGCGGCGGCCCGCCACGCCCAACTGACGGTGATCGCTCCGCGCCACCAGCGCCCGCAGGGACGTCCCAAGCGCGGCCACCGCGAGCGCGCTCCACAACAGCACCTCGACGCGAGACACCTGTCCGGAGATGCCCAGCTGCGCCGCCCACCACACCAGCGCGGGCAGGCCCCGGACCGCGGCCCAGGTCGCGATCACCGCAAGCCCCATCGGTCGGTCGTGCCGCGACACCCCTACGGCCGCCGCGGGCACCGCCAGATAGATCAGGGCCGCACCGAGCAACGCCCAGTCGATCGCCATGGTCGTCAGCGCACTGGCCAGCCACGCCAACGCCGCGGCAACGGCCAGCCCCACCGGTGACCACTGCCCCCACGACCGCACCCGGGCGGCCGACGGCCCGTCCGAGCCGTCGTGCGTCTGTGACATCGTCTCCCTCCGTGCAGGGCAACACGCGTTGTTGACCAACGCGGCGTCGTCGACTCAGCAGCCCAAGCCAGGTTGCTCGAGCCAGCATGCAAGAAGGTCGGTGACTTGCCTCATTGAGGAGAACCCCCTCCCCGGACCCGTGATACACCGACGGGTCACGCACCCACCGGCCTCGGGCTTATCGCCTACAGCGGGTCGTATCGAGACTACGCGGAGGTTCGGGCTGTGCGCTCGATCCACGGTTGCGACTCGGGCCGGACTCTGACCTCGCTTCGGCGGCTTCCGCGGCGCAGGGGCGCGACTGCCCCTATCGACCGGTTTGTCCGTTGCTGGTGGAGGTCAGTGCGCGCAGGCTGTTGGCGGCGGCGGCGGGGGCCGGGGGGCGCCGCGACGGTCGGACGGCCTGGTTGCTCAGCGCGATGATGATGGCGTCGGTGCTGGGGTAGTGGCGCACCACCGCGCTGTAGCCGGGGTTGATCCCGGCGTGGTCGATGATGCTGTGTTTGCTGTCCCGACCTGGGCTGTGGTCGGCGCCCGAGCCGGGCTTGTGGTGGTTGCGCATGGCGGTGAGGGTGGCTGAGTCGTCGAACAGGTCCCCGTCGATCAGCGCCCGGGCGAACGTTGCCAGGTCCGGGCCGGTGGAGACCACGTCGGCGGCCGGGGTCCCCACGGACCTGTCCAGCTCGGTGACGTCGACGACGTCGGTGGCGGCGTCCGACACCGGCGTGAGGTCCGCCACGGCATAGCCGCGAGCGAGCTGGCCACGCGGCGAGTCGGCACATGGCAGCCACGTGTGGTCCATGCCCAGCGGTGTCAACACGCGCGTCCGATACACCTCGGCCAGGGGCTTGCCGGCGGCGGCCTGGACGACGTGGCGCAACAGCACGTTGTCGGTATTGCTGGGTTCGCGGCGCGCTGCCGGCTCGAAGCGTGGCGGCTGAGCGGCAGCATAGCCCACCAGATCCATGCGCTGGCCGGCCGTGGGACAGCTGGCGGCGACTA
>CAYQMQ010000393.1:0-2276 GCA_964418395.1 uncultured Actinomycetota bacterium | reverse complement strand
AACCTGGCGTTGCGGGCCGCCCGCCTGCTCGGTGAGGCCACCAGCGTGCTCGCCGCCGACGACGAGGCCCACGGCGCCGGGAAGGCGGACCCGGCCGGTGGCGCCGATAGCGCCACCGGAGCCGCCGGCCGCGCCGGATCGGTGTCCCCCCCGCAGTGGCTGCCCCACTCGGGAGCGCGCACGATCGTGGAGCTGAACAAGGCCATCCCGGTGGCCGCCGGGCTCGCCGGCGGGTCCGCCGACGCGGCCGGCGCGCTGTTGACGCTCAACCAGCTGTGGGGCTGCGATCTGGAGGCCGTCGAGCTGCGCGAGCTCGCCGCCGAGCTCGGCAGCGACGTCCCCTTCTGCATGGTCGGGGGCACCGCGCTGGCCGCCAGCCGGGGCGAGGCGCTGGCCCAGGTGCTGTGCCGCGGCCGCTTCCACTGGGTGGTGGGGCTGGACGCGGGGCAGCTGTCGACCGCCGACGTGTACCGCGCCTGGGACGCGAACTGCGTCCCGAGCGAGACCCAGCCCGACGCGGTGCTGGCCGCGCTGGTCACCGGCGACGCCGAGGCGCTGGGCGCGGCGCTGCACAACGAGCTGGAGCCGGCCGCCCGGTCGCTGCGCCCCGACCTCGCCGGCCGCCAGCAGACGCTGGTGGACGCCGGGGCGCTGGCCGCCGTCGTGTCCGGCAGCGGGCCCACGGTGCTCGGCCTCGCCCGCGACGCCGACCACGCCCGCCAGCTGGCCGACGCGGTGGCCGGGCAGTTCCACCGCGTGCACGTGGCCACCTCCCCCGCCGGCGGCCCAGAGCCGGTGGAGCAGGGGCGCTGAGGCCGGACTAGGATGGCCGCCCGATCGCTGTGCCGGCCCAGCCCTGGGGCGATCGCGATGGGCGGTGGTGAAAGGGCATCACGTCGGTCTTTGGAACCGAAGTTGAAGGTTCGAGTCCTTCCCGCCCAGCTCCTGTGTCCTGTAGGGATGGAACCATGACCGTGGGAGCCGTGGTCCTTGCCGCCGGCAAGGGCACCCGTTTCAAATCCGATCGGGCCAAGGTGCTGCACGAGGCGTGCGGGCGGAGCTTGCTGCGCTGGGTGCTGGAGGCGCTGCGGCCGCTGGAGCTGCCCCGCGTGGCCGTGGTCGTGGGCCACCAGGCCGGCGACGTCGCCGGCGAGGCCGCGGCGGCGGAGCTTGCCGGGTTGACCACCGTCACCCAGTCCGAGCAGCACGGCACCGGCCACGCCGTGCGCGTGGCCCTCGACGCCGGGGCCCTCGACGGGTGCGACACGGTGCTGGTGCTCAACGGCGATGCGCCGCTGCTGACCCCCGAGCCCCTGCGGACGCTGCTGGACGACCACGCCGCCAGCGACCGGGCAGCCACCCTGCTGTCCGCGCGCCTCACCGACCCGTCCGGCTACGGGCGGGTGGTCCGCGACGCCGACGGCTCGGTGGCCCGCATCGTCGAGCATCGCGACGCCGACGCGGCGACGCGCGCGATCGACGAGGTCAACGCCGGCGTGTACGCCTTCGCCGTCGAGGCGCTGGCTCCCGAGCTGGACAAGCTGTCGGCCGACACCGCCCAGGGCGAGCAGTACCTCACCGACGTCGTCGAGCCGCTGGTCGGCGCCGGGGTCGGGGCGGTGGTCGGCGACGCCGACGTGCTGCGCGGCGTCAACGACCGCGCCCAGCTCGCCGACGCCGCGGGGGCGTTGCGCGCCCGCCTGCTGGACGGGCTGATGCGCGACGGCGTGACCGTCATCGACCCGGCCGCGACCTACGTCGACGCGGGGGTGGTCGTGGAGCCCGACGCTGAGCTGCACCCGGGCACGATCCTCGACGGGACCACCCGCGTGGGCGCGGGCGCGGTCGTCGGCCCCCACAGCCACCTGTCGGACACCCTGGTCGCCGAGGGCGCCACCGTGCACTCCAGCCGCTGCGTGGGAGCCGAGATCGGCTCGCGTGCCAACGTGGGTCCGCACAGCTACCTGCGGCCCGGCGCCCGGCTCGCCGCCACCGCGAAGGTGGGGGCGTTCTGCGAGGTCAAGTCGAGCGACATCGGCGAGGGGGCCAAGGTCCCCCACCTGTCCTACGTCGGCGACGCCACGGTGGGGGCGGGAGCCAACGTCGGGGCGGCGACGGTGACGGTCAACTACGACGGCTTCGCCAAGCACCGCACCGAGATCGGGGCGCGGGCGCTCATCGGATCGGACACCATGCTGGTGGCCCCGGTGCGGGTGGGCGCCGACGCCGTCACCGGCGCCGGGTCGGTGATCACCGAGGACGTGCCCGACGGGGCG
>CAYQMQ010000392.1:0-2278 GCA_964418395.1 uncultured Actinomycetota bacterium | reverse complement strand
GTCACCGGCGGAAGCTCGCGGCGAAGAAGCTCGCGCAGGACCAGCTCGAGGTGGACGATCGCTTCGATCGCCCCGCCGGGATCGGGCGTGCCTTGGGTGAGGCAGCCGCGGGCGAGGTCGGACAGCTGTTGCAGGCCGTAGTGGACATCGGTTCGGGCCGTGCGCGTCCGGCCCAGCCGGATCGCGCGGCGCAGTCGCGCTTCGTCGTCGAGCCACAAGGGGCTCGAGGTCCACACGCGACACAGCGCTCGGCCTTGCTGGACGAACAGGCCAACGGCGACATCTAGCTGCAGGGTCGCCTCGGCCGGCAGCGGGTCCAGTAGGCGGTCCTCGTCGATCTCTTGGACCCAGCCGCTGGCATCAGCGCGGACGACATGGCCGGCCGACGCGGGTGCCGGCCGGTTGAGCCGGTGGCTGGTCGGCAGTAGGCCGAGCGGATGGTGGGTGCGGATGCGGTCGACGGTGAGCTCGGTGATCCGGCGGGCGAGCTCGCCAGCTTGCATGGACTCCACCCCGTTGCGGATCGCCCACAGCACCGCCAACAACGACCCGCCGGCCAGCCCAATCCCGCCGACGGTGGCCAGGTTCGGCGCCGGCTGTCCGTCGCCAGGGAGGTTGCCCACCACCACGACGAGATAGGCGAAAATACCCAACAACAATCCCATGATCGACTGTTGGAACCAGTCGTGGAGAAACCCTTGCACCACCCGCGGGGTGAATTGGCCGGCGGCCATCTGCACCGCCGCGGCGCGAACCCAGAACGTGAGGCCAGCAATGGTCAACGTGGCGCCGGCCAGCGAGACGAACAACGACCGGGCGACGCCGCCGTCGAACCGCAGCCACGCGGGCAACAGCGTCGGGCCCGCCGCCGAATCGACGGCCAGCAGCCCGATCGCCGCCAGCACGCCCGCGACGATGAACACCAACGGCCGAAAGAAAATGTGATGTCGAACGTGGCCAACGTGCTTGCGTGGTCGCACCAGCCATCATCTCCTTCTGTGAACCTGAAAGCTGTGAACCAGAAAGCCGACCCGTGTCGCGCCCGAACGGCGCGAATCGACGCCGGCGGGGCTGCCCGGGCACACTCGCGGTCGCCTCCGCGGCACCTCGCCGGGTTCAGTGGAGACTCGCGGCGTTGTTCAATGGGCCGGTCACGCCACCCTGATGTCGATCTTGTGGGGCCTGGCCGCCTCGGTTTTGGGGACGGTCACCGACAACATCCCGTCGGTGTAGCGGGCTTCGAACTTCTCGAGATCCGCCGGCATGGGAAGTCGCAGCGTCCGGTGGAACCGTCCGAAGCGACGCTCGACGCGACGGAACCCCAGTTCGTTCTTGTCCTCGTAGAAACGGCGCTCGCCGGAGATGGTCAACACACCATCCTCCACGCTGACGTCGATGTCTTCCGGTTTGACTCCGGGCGCCTCGACGTGCACCTCGAACGCCGCGTCGGTCTCTTCCACATCGAGCGCGGGCGTCCACGCTCCGGCGAGCACGGCCTCGGTGCTGTGAGCACCGAAGGTCTGGCGGAACGCTCGCTCCATCTCATCGCGCAGGGCGGCGAGCTCGCGCATCGGCTCCCAACGCATCAAATCGGTCGGCATCGTCTCCACACTCCTTCATCGGGCGACAGACCCTGGTCGCCGCTGGGGGTCAGCGCTCGCCAGCGCAAGCCAACACTAGGCAAGCGCACCGGTTGACCGGCAGTGCCACCCGTCCCGACGTTTTCGGGACAAGCGCCCCTATCACGTCGAATCCGCGGTCAGTCTGCACGGGGGCATGGGCCACACGATTCGCCGAGTGCCACAGCCATGCAGACCGGTGGTCGAGGGGCCTGATGCCCTCACGGCGAGCCCTCAGCCCACGAGATCGTCCGTTACGCGGCGACTCTGCCCCGAGCAGGCGGGGTGTTCGATCTGACGTTCGATCGGGAGGCGCCGATCAGCTGGAAGCGCTCACGCAGCCTCGCATGTCGGTGGATAGGGGAGGAGTAGTGCCCCTCGCAAGGGGATTTGAGCGAGCTTTGCTGCGCATCGCCGAACCCAAAACGATGCGCTACCGGCTGTTGCACGTCGCCGGGCGTCTAACCGGCCACGTTCGCCGTCTCGTGCTGCGCCTCGATCGCAGGCTCACTCTTGGACACACACTCTGGTCGCCTTTAGCCGCATCCGGACCCTGCCGGCGCTCGTCTGACCCCCTTCCGCCGGCTCCTTGACAACCCACAGCAACCCCTCGCCCCGCGGCCTTCCGGGGCGCTGCTTCTACCTGCCCGAAGACCGGC
>CAYQMQ010000391.1:0-2280 GCA_964418395.1 uncultured Actinomycetota bacterium | reverse complement strand
CCGAACGGCCGCGTGGACGTCGCCTGGTACGACTACCGCAACGATCCCTTCTACACCGGCGGCGACCCGGGCTCGATGGGCACGTTCACCGAAGAGCGGTACTGGGACGTGTACTACACCTACTCCACCGACGGCGGCGACAGCTGGGCGCCCAACCTCCGCGTCAACGACCGGCTGAACGACGGTCAGGTGGGCGTCTCGTTCAACCGCCAGGACATCCGCCACCCGATCGCGGTGGGCTCGGCCAACTACGGCGCGCTGTTCGCGTGGTCGGACTCGCGCGCCGGCGGCCCGGAGCAGGACGTCGAGGACGTCTACTTCACCCGCGCGCGCTTCGACGCCGATCAGGCCATGGCGGCGGGTTCCGGCACCGGCGGGGGGATGCCCGGCTGGATGTGGGGCGTGTTCGGCGGCGCGATCGGCCTGCTGATCGCCGGCGTGCTGCTGGTCGGCGCCCTGCGCTGGACGGGCCGCTCGGCGCAAGGCGCGCAAAGCTAACCCCGCCTCGGACGGGAACCCCGTCCCGACTGGCGCGGACCGCCTGGGTTGTGGCCCAGGCGGTTCGCGTGCCATAGGCTCGGCCCCTTGCCCGGTAGCAAGCCTGCACACGGAAGGGGCGGTGTGGCCCTCAACGCGTACGTGCGATGGGCCAGCGACCGCGTGGTCGACCCCCTCGCCGCGGTGGCCGCGCGCACGGGCCTGAGCCCGAACGCGCTGACTGTGACGGGCCTGGCGATCGTGGCGGCCGGCAGCGCGCTGGTCGTGGTTGATCTGCGGCTGGCGGGCGCGGTCGTCCTGGTGGGCTCGGCCCTCGACGCGCTTGACGGGGCGGTGGCGCGCCACACCGGCCGGGCCAGCACCTTCGGCGCCTTCCTCGACAGCGTCACCGACCGCCTCGGCGACGCCGCCATGCTCGGGGCGGTTGCCTGGGCGGTGAGGGACACCGGCTGGCTGCTCGCTGCGGCCTTCACCGCGATGGTGCTGGCGCTGCTGACCTCGTATGTGCGTGCCAAGGCCGAGTCGCTGGGTTGTTCTGCCACCGTGGGGATCATCGAACGCGGCGAGCGGGTGGTGATCGTCGCCCTCGGGATGCTGCTCGGCGGTCCGTGGCTCGCGGCGGTGCTGGGCCTGCTCGTGCTGGGCGGGCTGGTGACGGTCGTCGCCCGGCTCCACACCGTGTGGTGTCAGACCCGATCTAACGCCTCCCCGCGGAGGTCGCACCAGTGAGGGCCGGGGGTTTCCGAGGGTCGGGCTGGCCGGGCGTTCCCGTCGACCGGCGGCCGGGGGCGGCCGACCGGATCCCGCCCGCCGCCAGACCCGAGAACCGCGGCCTTCGTCTACGGGCGTTCGTGTGGAATCTGATCTGGGAGGCCGCCCGGCGCCTGCCGGAGCGGGCGGCGTTCGCGATCGCCGATGTGGTGGCGCGCCTGGCCTTCCGGCTGACACCGCGATCACGTCAGCAGACGTTCAGCAACCTGTTGCGCGTCACGGGACCGGCGGCGGATCCTGACGAGGTCCTCCGGTTGGTCCACGGGGCCTTCCGCAGCTACTGCCGCTACTGGGTGGAAGCCTTCCGTGCCGCGGACATGGCACCGGCCGACCTCGACGCGCGTACCACCACCGAGGGCTTCGACCATCTCGACGCCGCCTTGGAGCAGGGCCGGGGCGCCATCGTCTTGCTGGCCCATCATGGCTCGTGGGATCTGGCCGCCCGGTGGGCCGAGACGCATGGCTACCATCTGGCGGTCGTGGCCGAGATCGTCCGGCCCCGCAAGCTGTTCGAGAAGTTCGTGCGGCTGCGCGAGCAGATCGGTCTCGAGGTGGTGCCGCTGCGCCGAGGCGAGGATCTTGCCGGACGGCTGGAGGAGGTGCTCGCCGCCAATCACCTGGTGGGTCTGCTGGCCGACCGCGATCTGTCGGGCAACGGGGTTCCGGTGCAGCTGTTCGGGACGCCCTGCCGAATCCCGCACGGGCCGGTCACGCTCGCCCGGCGCACCGGCGCGCCGATCCTGCCGGTTACCCTGCGTCAAGAGCCCGGGCGCCGGTGGCATCTGCAGGTCCTGCCGGCCATCGAGGTGGACGGTCTCGACTTCCCCGAGGCTGCCCAGCGCGTGGCGAGCGGCCTGGAGGCGATCGTCCGGACCGACCCCGCCCAGTGGCACGCCTTCTCCCCGGTGTGGCCCACCGACCGGCCGCGGGTGGCGGTCCGGGCGCCGGCTCGCACCCTGCCCCGCGATGTCGGCACGTCCTAGCTGCTCAAGTAGCGAAGCGGTAGCAGCC
>CAYQMQ010000390.1:0-2281 GCA_964418395.1 uncultured Actinomycetota bacterium | reverse complement strand
TCACGTAGCGAAGCGGTAGCGGCATTGGAAGATCAGCCGCGGTCGCTTTCGCCCGCCGCGCGGCGCAGCGCGCGCACCAGCCCGGCGTCGGCGATCGCGAACGCGTCGCGCCAGGCGAACCACCGCACCAGCGGGCTCTCCCCGTGGGGCGGATCCGGCTCGCCGTCGGCGTGTAGCACATAGCGCATGTCCACGTGGACGCAGCGGGGCGTCGTCGCCTCCGCGGGCCCGCTCGATCCCGCGGCGGCCCACGGCCGGCACGGTCGCGGCAGGGCGTGCACGTCCGCGTCGGCCAGCCACGGCCCCCCCGCCGGATGGGCCGGTCGCAGCCCGGTCTCTTCGACGGTCTCACGCCACGCCGCCTCGGCCGGCTCCTCGCCGGGGTCGATGTGGCCGCCGGGCTGCAGCCACCGCTCGAGGCGGCGGTGGTGATGCAACAGCACGCCGCGCGGGCCCACCACGATCGCCGACGCGGTGACATGGGTGGGATCGGCGGTGGCTGTCAGCGGGTGCGGCAGCGCCTGGAGCAGGCGCAGCGCCTCGGCGGCCGCCCCCCCGGCGTCGCTGGCGGCGCCGATCGCCCGCAGCGCCGCGACGAGGCGCTGCACGCGGTCGTCGCCGTCGCTCACGGCCGCCACGCGCCGGGATCGAGCGCGCCCGGGTCCAGCCCGTCGTCGCCGGTGACGGCCACGATGCGCTCGGCGGCCTCCTGCGCCGGCGAGCCCGCCGCGCCGGTGTCGGCCGCCGCGGCGGCCACCGCCTTGGCGACGGCGGGCACGACCCGGCGGTCGAACGGGCTGGGCACGATGTAGTCGGGCCGGCGCTGGTCGCCGACGATGGCCGCGATGCCGTGGGCCGCCGCGAGGGTGACCTCGTCGTTGAGGTGCTCGGCCCGCGAGTCCAACAGGCCCCGGAACAACCCGGGAAAGCACAGCACGTTGTTGATCTGGTTCGGTTCGTCGCTGCGGCCGGTGGCCACCACCGCGGCGCGCCGGCGGGCCACCGCCGGGTCGATCTCCGGCTCCGGGTTGGCCATGGCGAACACGATGGCGTCGTCGGCCATCAGGTCGAGTTGCTCGGGTGACAGCGTGTGGCCGGCCGACACGCCGATGAACACGTCGGCCCCCGCCAAGGCGTGCTCCTTGGGGCCGCTCAGCTGGCGGGGGTTGGAGTGCTTGCCCAGACGGCGAAAGATGGGATCGCGGGCGTCCTTGCGGCGCGGGGTGACGATGCCGTGCTGGTCGACGCCGACCAGGTCGGCCACCCCGGCGGCCATCAACAGGTTGGACACGGCGACGCCGGCGGCGCCGATCCCCTGCACGACCACCCGCAGGTCCGGGCCCACCTGCTTGCCCACCAGCTCGACGGCGTTCAGCAGGGCGCCGAGCACCACCACCGCGGTGCCGTGCTGATCGTCGTGGAACACCGGCACGTCACAGCGTCGTCGCAGCTTGCCCTCCACCTCGAAGCAGCGGGGGGCGCTGATGTCCTCCAGGTTGATGCCGCCGAACCCGGCGGTCATGGCCGCGATCTGGTCGACCAGCCGGTCCGGCTCGCGCTCGTCGAGGCAGATCGGGTACGCATCGACCCCCGCGAACTCCTTGAGCAGCATCGCCTTGCCCTCCATCACCGGCATGGCGGCTCGCGGGCCGATGTCGCCGAGGCCGAGCACCGCCGAGCCATCGCTGATCACCGCAACGCTGTTGCGTTTGATGGTGAGCTCGCGCGCGCGCTCGGGCTGGTCCACCAGCGCCCGGCACACCTTCGCCACCCCGGGCGTGTAGACGAGGGCGAGGTCGGCGGCGTCACGCACCGGCCGGGTGCTCTCCACGGTGATCTTGCCCCCGGCGTGGGCGTCAAAGACCGCCGCATCCTCCGGCGCGGTGGGCGGGGTGTCCGACGTGGCGTCCGCGGTGGGTGGGGCCTCCTCCGAGGGCTCGTCGGAGGGGGGGTCGGCGGGCGGTTCGGCGGGAGGCGGCTGCGACGGTGGGGACACGGACTCGACCGGACGGAGAGACGCAAGCGGGGACGGGCCGACGGATGTGCCTGCCCGACGCACAGACGGACAGCGGGGACGGCCGGGCTCCGGGGCGCATGGTAGCAACGTCGCCGGCCGGCGGGCTCGCACGCCGTGGCCTCCCGCTAGGCTGGTGGGCTACCCCGCCGACGGCCACCGCCGCTCGCCCGTCACAGGAGGACCGCCGTGGTTGACAGCCATGCCGAGGAGCTCAAGCGCTACCGGGACCGCCTTGCCGATGCAAAGGAGTACCTTTGACGTCGA
>CAYQMQ010000389.1:0-2282 GCA_964418395.1 uncultured Actinomycetota bacterium | reverse complement strand
CACGGTGTGTGCGTCGGGCAGGCTATCGGTCTCGCCCTCGCCGCGACGCGCTGTTGGGCGGCAGGCCAAGATGGAGGCGAGCCGCAGGGTTCGAGGGGTTGTGAGCTGTTCGAGGATCTGTAGACATCTGTGACCAAGTGCGGCCAGCCGTCACACCCCTTCGGCATCATGTGGGGTATGAAGCTCTCGGGTTGGGCGCGCCAGGCCGGGGTGCATCCCCGCACCGCCTATCGCTGGTTCCACGCGGGCCGGCTTCCCGTGGCTGCCCGGCAGGTGGGCACGGGCACGATCTTGGTGGAGCCACCCTCCCCGTCGGCGGGCGCGGTGGCGGTGTACGTGCGGGTGTCCTCGGCGGATCAACGCGCTGATCTGGACCGCCAGCTGGCCCGCGTCGTCGAGCACGCAACGACGGCAGGGCTGGCGCCGGCGCGGGTGGTGGCCGAGGTCGGCTCGGCGTTGACCGGCAACCGGCGCAAGCTGCGGCGGCTGCTCGCCGACTCGGACGTGGCGACCGTGGTGGTCGAGCACCGCGATCGGCTGGCGCGCTTCGGCGTCGAGCACGTCGAGGCCGCCCTCGCTGCCCATGGTCGCGACCTGGTGGTGGGTGATGACAGCGAGGTCGGTGACGCCTTGGTGCGTGACATGGTCGAGGTGGGCACGTCGATGTGCGCCCGGCTGTACGGGCTCGGGTCGGCGCGCCGCCGCGCCCAGCGCGCGGTGGCCGCCGCCGGGGAGGTGGCGGCGTGACCGGCCAGACGGCGACGGTGGCCCAGGCGTACCGGTTCGCGTTGGACCCCACCCCGACGCAGCAGCGGGCGTTGGCGTCGCATGCCGGCGCCGCCCGGTTCGCGTTCAACCGGATGCTCGCCGAGGTCAAGGGCGACCTCGACCGGTATCACGTCGGGGAGCCCACGCGGCTGGAGGGCTGGTCGTTGGCGGCGTTGCGGCGGCATTGGAACGCCAACAAGCACACCTGGGCGGTCAACGCCGACACCGGCAAGGCGTGGTGGACCGAGAACTCCAAGGAGGCGTACAGCTCGGGCCTGGCCGGGTTGGCCGACGCGCTGGCCAACTGGCGCGCCGGGCGCGGACGGTTTCCCCGGTTCCGCAAGCGCCACCGGCGCATGGGGGTGCGGTTCACCACCGGCGCGATCCGTTGTGAGCCTGACCGCAAGCATGTGACCTTGCCGCGGATCGGACGGGTCAAGACGCACGAGTCGACCCGCAAGCTTACCCGCCGCGTCGAACAGGGCACCGCCCGCATCCTGGCCGCCACCGTCAGCCAAGACGCCGCCGGGCGGTGGCACGTGAGCTTCACCTGCGAGGTGCAGCGCACGATCGGCCGGCCGGCCCACAAGCCCCGCAAGAGCGAGGCGGTCGGCGTTGATGTCGGTGTGCTGCGGCTGGCCACGATCGCGCGCAGCGACGGCACGGTCGACTACGTCGACAACCCGCGGCCGCTGGATCGGGCGCAGAAGCGACTGCGCCGACTGCAGCGCAAGAAGGCACGCCAGCAGGCCGGCTCGCGGCGGCAGCAGCGCACCCGCGCCCGCATTGGCCGGGTCTACCGGCTCGTGGCGAACGTCCGCGGCGATGCGCTGGCCAAGCTCGCCACCCGCCTGGCCCAACAACACGACGTGGTCGCGGTGGAGACGATCGCCGCGAAGGGGCTGATGGCCCGCAAGCCCGGCATGGGAGGCGCCGGCCGGGCGATCAACCGGGCGCTGGCCGACGCCGCCCTCGGTGAGCTGCGCCGCCAGCTCGCCTACAAGACGCAGTGGTACGCCTCGACGCTGGTCGAGGCCCCACGACGGGTTCCCAGCTCGAAGATGTGCTCGGCCTGCCAGACAGTGAAAGCCAAGCTGTCGCTTGCTGACCGCACCTTCGAGTGCGACGGCTGCGGCTTCGTCGCCGACCGCGACGAGAACGCCGCCCGCAACCTCCTGCAGCTCGCCGAACGCGAGCTGGCGGCACCGAGTACCGGGAGTCGCCCGGAACCTCCCTCCCCCCAGTGGGGAGGAAACGGGCAGGGAGCCGAGCGTGAGACCGAGGCTGCGCCAGCAGCCGACGCAGCTGGCTGTGAACTGTCAACCCCGCACCGGCCCGAGCCGGGTAAGACGGGGACGGCCTCGCCGCAAGGCGAGGCTGCCTGACCGTGGGCTTGTGTCACAGATGTCTACATTTCAGGCAACGGCGCTGTGATCGCGCAGGTGGCGGGGATGGCGTGTGCCGCGCTGGCCCTGTGGTATGCGCTCAAGGGGCTGGCCCGGCTGTGGCGCACG
>CAYQMQ010000388.1:0-2282 GCA_964418395.1 uncultured Actinomycetota bacterium | reverse complement strand
GCGTGGGCGAGCTCGTGGGCCAGGATCGAGCCCAGGAACAACGCAGCGGCCACCAGGCCGGCGAGCAGGTACGTGGGCTGCGAGTACCCCTCGACCTGGGGGAGCTGGCCTGCGCCGAACACGACCGCGATCAGCGCCGCGATCAACAGGACGCTCCAGTTGATGCCCACCGGGATCCCAAAGATCCGCCCGAGGTTCACCGACGGGGTCATGGGCTCAGGTCACCTCCCCTACGAGGGCCGCCGCGTGGCAGGGACGGCTGGAGTTCTCGCGCGTGAACGGGTTCAGGCGCAGCATTCCCACTTCGGCCGCGTTTCCCTCATGGTCCAGATCGGAACTCGCCCCTTCCCGTCCGGGACCAGTGGGCGGGTGCGGCCCGGCCAGTGGGCGGGTGGGGCTTGCCCATTCGGGCACCCCGAACGACGTTCCCGTGCCCACGAGACGGGAATTCTCCTTGGTGGTTGTTCAGAGGCGCCATCACCTTCAGGCCTCGAGCGACCTCGAGCGGCAGCACAACCGCGGCGGCGACCACGCGCCGGACTGCCGCTAGGTGACCCATCAGAGCCGTTCAGGGAGTCGTGTGCCGATGTACCGAGAGACCGTCCAGCTGCGGCACGCCCGCGTCACCGCCCTCGAGCGTGGTCACGGGCCCGTCCAGAAGAGCGACGCCCGCCAGTGCGCCGCACCCGACTGTGTGACGAAGCTGTCGCGCTACAACCCCTCCACCACCTGTGCCGCGCATGAGGGCTGGCAGGACGAGCGCGAGCGCCAGCACGCCTGACCGCGGATCAATCCCGCCACACACCACGATCTCCGGGCTCTTGCCCGGAGATCGACTCGTGGAGCGGACGACGGGACTCGAACCCGCGACCCCCACCTTGGCAAGGTGGTGCTCTACCAGCTGAGCTACGTCCGCGAGGCCGCAAGGCCATCGGCACGGCGTCCCAACAGCCGTGGGCATCATGCCGTGGCCTGAGGCGGCGTGCAAGGCAGCTCTGGGCGGCGAGCGCCCGTCCCCCGGTTACCGACCGGACGATCCGAAGCCCTCCGTGCCACGCGGGCTCGCACCGAGATCGTCGACCTCGACCACCGGCGGCCGCTCCACGCGTTGCACGATGAGCTGGGCAATCCGGTCGCCGCGCCGCAGCGCCACCGGCTCGTCCGGGTCCAGGTTGATCAGCACCACCTTCAGCTCTCCCCGATAGCCCGCGTCCACGGTGCCGGGCGCATTGACCATCCCCACGCCGTGGCGCAACGCCAGCCCCGACCGGGGATGCAACAGCCCCACGGTGTCCGGCGGCAGCGCCACGGCCACGCCGGTGGACACCAACGCCCGAGCCCGCGGTGCGAGGGCGACGTCGGTGCGGGCGTACAGGTCGATCCCGGCGTCGTCCGGATGGGCTCGCTGCGGCAGCGGCAACTCCGGATCGAGCCGGACGAGCCGCAACGCGGGGGCGGTGTCGCGGGGCTCGGGCGCGGTCGGCAGCCGGCGCGACAGGTGCAGCTCCTCGACCAGGCGCCCGTCGATCAGCAGCCGGTCGGGCAGCCGGCCATCCAGACGATAGCCGTGGGCGAGGTAGAAGCGCTCGACCCCGGTGCCGCCCCGCACGGTCAGCGCCACCACGCTCAGGCCCCGATCGCGGGCGCACGCCTCCAACTCGGCCAGCACCAGGCCACCGATCCCGCGACCACGCAGGTCGGGATGCCGCTGGAGGCGAGCGACGAAGCCCAGATGCGATTTCACCGCAGGTCCCCCCACCGGGACCAGAAACCCGAAGCCCACCACCGCTTCGTCCTCCACGGCGATCGCCAGGTCCTGACGACCCGCAGCCACCTCGGCGATGTGAGGATCGGCAGCGTCGCGGCGCACCTCCTCGGGGGTCACCGACGCGGTAAAACCCACCGCCCCGCCGGCCGCGGTGACCGCGACCCACAACGACACGAGCTGATCGACCAGTGAGTCCGTCAGCTCAGGATTGCGCACCACCTCGACCACAGATCATCCAGTGCGCCCTGCCGGGGTCCAGACCGGCTGGCAAGCCTACTCGGCGTCGCCGAATTGGTCCGCGCGACGCGGCATGGAAGACTGTGCTGGCCACGCTTCACCCCCGACATGGACGGTAGGGTGGCGCGGCTTCCGGTGCGACAGCGAACCTGGCGCAAGTGCTAGTGACACCCCGGCGCACGCCCGCGACCTCGTTGGCGAGCGCCTCTCGTGCGTGTGCGCGAGGTGACGGCTCAGCAGGAGGAAGGATGGTGGCAAGCCATCGCAAGGCGATCCT
>CAYQMQ010000387.1:0-2306 GCA_964418395.1 uncultured Actinomycetota bacterium | reverse complement strand
TGGTGGCCGCTGCGTTGTTCCTGGGCTCGATCCTGGCCCACGAGCTCGCCCACGCGCTCGTCGCCCGGGCCAGGGGCGTGCCCGTGGACGGCATCACCCTGTGGCTGCTCGGCGGGGTCGCCAACTTCAGCGGAGAGGCGAGCCGCCCGCGTGACGAGGCGGTGATCGCGCTCATCGGCCCGCTGGTCAGCCTCAGCGCGGGTGTGGTGTTCGCGGTCGCTGCGGCCGCCGCCATGGCCGTCACCGGCGAGATGGTCACCCTGGCCACGGCGGTGCTGGGCTGGCTGGCGGCCATCAACGCGGTGGTGGCGGTGTTCAACCTCTTGCCCGCCGCCCCGCTCGACGGGGGACGGGTGCTCCGCGCGGCGCTGTGGGCTCGCCGCGGCGACCGCAGGGATGCGGCGTTGGCCGCTTCCCGCGCGGGCCGCGGCCTCGGCGTGGGGCTGATCGGCGTGGGCCTGTTGATCTTTGCGGCCTACGGCGCCATCGACGGGGTCTGGCTGATGCTGCTCGGCTGGTTCCTGATGACCGCGGCGGGGGCGGAGGCGTTGCACGCCCGGCTCGAGGGCGTGACCGTAGCGGAGGTGATGACGCGGGATCCGGTGGTGGCCCCTGACTGGCTCACCGTGCGCGAGCTCGTCGACGACTACGTGATGGCCCACCGCTGCTCGACGTTCCCGCTGCGTGCCTTCGACGGCCGGATCTCGGGGCTGGTGACCATGGCGGCGACCAAGCGGGTGCCCGCCGACGAGCGGGAGCACACCCGCGCCCGCGACATCGCGGTGCCGATCGACAAGGTGCCCACCGGCCACCCCAACGAGCCGCTGAACGACCTGATGAGCCGGCTCGGCAGCGCGACCGGTGGGCGCGCGCTGGTGTTCGACGGCGACGAGCTGGTCGGCATCGTCTCCCCGGCCGACGTCACCTGGGCCGACCGTCGGCACAGCCTCATGGAGGAGGGCCGGCGGGGCACGTCGGCGGCCGATCCCCCCGAGCTCAGCCAGAGGTAGGCGACCGCCGGCGGCCGAGGCACCATCGTGACGCCGGCCGCGGCGCCTCAGGGAGGGTGCGTCAGGGGGAGGTGAGCTGCTCCAGCTGCCACTGTTGGTACGACGTCAGCGCGCCGAACCCGCCGAGCAGCGTCACCTCCTGCAGGCCGCGGTTGCTGCGGCGGTCCAGGTACGCCGCCGCGTCGGCGTTGGCCCGGACGTCCCACGGCGGCACGATCATCAGCAGCTGCCGCCGGGCGGCGCCCAGCGGCCCTCCGGCGAGCGCGTCGGGGAAGCGGTCGCCGCGAGCCACCATCAGGCCGTCGTCCACAAGGCCGCCGTCGAGGGCCCGGTCGAGGTCGGCGCGCAGCTCGTCCTCCGCCCACTCGTTGATCGCCCGGGCGGTGGCAAAGCGCGTGGGCCCTGACAGCCGGGTGACCTGTGCCCCGGCGGCGTCACCGGCCTCGCGGGCGACCTGCTCGCTGACAGCAGCGGTCCCGCCGACCACGACGAGCTCGTCCGGGTTGAGGGCGCCCAGCGCCGTCTCGGTCGCGCCGGGCAGCTGGTCGGGGGCGGTCAGCAGGATCGGTGCCTGCAGCATGCCCGCCGGGGCGGCGGCCACGAGCGCGTCGGCGAACCCGAGCCCCGAGGCCAGCACCACACGCTGGTCCTCCAGCAGGCCATCGCCGCCGTCATCGACCCGGTCGGAGATCTCGGCGGCGGTCGAGAACCGGGTGCTGCCGGCGACACGCTGCACGCGAAAGCCGGCGGCTTCGAGCTGGTCGACGGCGGCCGCGGGCACGGCTGCCTCGCCGCCGAGCACGGTGACCCGGTCCACCCCAAGGTCGTCCAACGCCGACAGCGTCACGTCGGCGACCCCGTTCGGGTTGGCCAGCAGCAGCGGCGCGTCGAGGACCGCAGCCAGCGGCCCGCCGCTCAGCGCGTCCGGGAAATCGGTGCCGGCCGCGACGACCGCTTCGGTCGCACCGTCCGGGAAGCCAGCGCGCGCCACCGCCGCGGCGGTGTGCTCGCGCCCTCGCCCGGCCAGCCGCTCGGTGGCGGTGAACGATTCGCGGTGCTGGACGAACACGCCGTTGGCCACCGGGTTGGCGGACCCGTCGCTGGGCTCGTTGACCACCACGGTGTCGTGGGTCAGCGTCGTCGAGCCGCCACCGTCGAGCATCACCGCCTCGACGGCGCCGAGGTTCTCGAAGAAACTGGCCGTCTCGGCGGTGCTGAGCCCGACGCTGCGCTCGTCTCGACGCCCGTCCACGGTGACCAGCAGCACCGTGCCGTCGCTGGTCACGCCCACGGCCG
>CAYQMQ010000386.1:0-2306 GCA_964418395.1 uncultured Actinomycetota bacterium | reverse complement strand
CCTTGACCTCGCTGATGCGCAGCTCGCCGAAGTGGAAGATCGAGGCGGCCAGCACTGCCGCCGCGCCCCCGTCGCGCACCGCGGCGGCCATGTGCTCGCAGGTCCCTGCCCCACCGGAGGCGATCACCGGCACCGACACCGCCGACGTGGCCGCCTGCAGCAGCGCCACGTCGAACCCCTCCTTGGATCCGTCCCGGTCCATGGAGGTCAACAGGATCTCGCCGGCACCCCGCTCGGCGCACTCGACGATCCACTCGATCGCGTCGAGGCCGGTCGCGCGGCGCCCGCCGTGGGTGTAGACCTCCCAGCCGGCGGCGGGATCGCCGGGGTCGCGGCGGCGCGCGTCCACGGCGGCGACCACGCACTGCGAGCCGAAGGCGGCGGCGGCCTCGGACAGCAGCTCGGGGCGGGCGACGGGGGCGGTGTTGAACGCGGTCTTGTCGGCGCCGGCGCGCAGCAGCGCGCGGGCGTCGGCGACCGAGCGCACCCCGCCGCCGACGGTCAGCGGGATGAACACCTGCTCGGCGGTCGCGGCGACCACGTCCAGGATCGTCGCGCGCTCGTCGGCCGAGGCGGTGATGTCGAGGAAGACGAGCTCGTCGGCGCCCTCGTCGTTGTACACCCCGGCGAGCTCCACGGGGTCGCCGGCGTCGCGCAGGTCGACGAACTGCACGCCCTTGACCACCCGGCCCCCGTCGACGTCGAGGCACGGCACGACGCGGGCGGCCAGCGTGGTGTCGGTCCCGGCGCGGTCGCTCATCGGCTCCTCGGCTCGTGGGTCACTGACCCGCCTCGGCGGCGTCGCGCGTCACCGCCAGCGCCTCGGGCAGCGTGAACCGACCCGCGTACAGGGCCTTGCCGACGATCGCGGCGTCGACGCGCTCGTGGGCCCCCGCCAGCGCGCGGAGGTCTTCGAGGCTGGCCACCCCGCCGCTGGCGGTGATCCGCGCGCTGGTGGCTTCGGCCACCTCGGCCAGCCGCTCCAGGTTGGGGCCCTCCAGCATGCCGTCGCGGTCGATGTCGGTGAACACGAACCGTGCCACGCCCGCCAGCGTGAAGCGGTGCAGCGCCTCGAAGAGATCACCCACCTCGGCGGTCCACCCCCGCGCTTTGAGCGTGCGGCCCTCAGCGTCGAGGCCCACGGCGACCTTGTCGCCGTGGCGGGCCACCGCCGCGGCCACGAACGACGGCTCCTCCAGGGCCATGGTGCCGATCACCACGCGCGAGGCGCCGAAGTCCACGCACCGGTCGAGGTCGTCCATCGACCGGATGCCGCCGGAGGCCTGCACCGGCAGGCCGGTGGCCTCCACGATCGAGGCGACCAGCGGCCGGTTGCGCGGCACCCCCTCCAGCGCCGCGTCGAGATCGACCACGTGCAGCCACTCGGCGCCGCTGTCGGCGAACCGCCGCGCCACCGCGACCGGATCGTCGTCGTAGACGGTCTCGTCGTCGTAGTCGCCGCGGCGCAGCCGCACGGCCTTGCCGTCGCGGATGTCCACCGCCGGGTACAGCGTCAGCGTCATCTCGGCTGCCTTCGCGCTCGGACCGCCACGGCGGACGACGCTACCCGGACCCGACCGGGCGGGCGGCGACGTCGGCGAGGAAGTTGGCCAGCACCCGCCGGCCCACGTCGGCGGACTTCTCGGGGTGGAACTGCGTGCCCACCACCGTGCCGGAGCGCACCACCGCCCCGAACGTGGTGCCGTGGAAGCTGGTGGCCACCACGTGGTCGCCGTTGGCCTCGGGCGCGTAGGAGTGCACGAAGTAGGCATGGGCACCGTCGACGCCGCTCATCAGCGGATCGTCGCGCACCACCGTCAGCACGTTCCAGCCCATGTGGGGCACGGCCACGCTGTCGGGCAGGCGCCGCACGGCGCCCGGCAACAGCCCCAGGCCGGGTTCGTTCCCCTCGTCGGAGCCGTCGAACAGGATCTGCAGGCCCACGCAGATCCCCAGCACCGGACGCTGCCGGGCCGCCCAGTCAGCCAGCAGCGGCTCGAAGCCCTGCGCGCGCAGCTGGCGCACGCAGGCGTCGAAGTGGCCGACGCCGGGGACGACGAGGGCGTCGGCGTCGGCGGCCGCCTCAGCGGCGGTGACGATGCGCGCCTCCGCGCCGGCGCGCTCGAGGGCTCGCTGGGCCGACCGGAGGTTGCCGGCCCCGTAGTCCAACACCGCGATGCGGGGCGCGGGGCTGGACTCCGGCGTCACAGCGAGCCCTTGGTGGAGGGGATGCCGCCGTCCCCGGTCACGGCCACCGCCCGCCGCAGCGCGACCGCCACCGCCTTGAACACGGCCTCGTGGGCGTG
>CAYQMQ010000385.1:0-2311 GCA_964418395.1 uncultured Actinomycetota bacterium | reverse complement strand
GCGACTATCGCGTGATCTACCGCGTGGAAGACGATCTCCTCGTGGTCCTTGTCGTGCGAGTCGACCATCGCCGCCGAGCTCAACGAACGCCCTCGCCAAACGCTTGAGTTCATGACACCCTCAGAGAAGTACGCCGAGGCTGTTGCGTTGACCCCCTGAGCCAGCAGCGCGAGGCCCGCAGTGGTGAACGATGTGAGCGGAGGTCGTTTAACCTGCCAGTAGGCGCCTGCGCTCGGTGCACTTGCCGGATCCCCGGTCGATTGCCCCCAGAAGGTTGGGCCCGCTTTCGTCGCTTTGCCCCTCGACGTGGCGGCGTCCGTCATGTCTGGTTGCGGCTCACCGGGCCACGACCATGGAGGCCGATGATGTCGGTGATCGACCCTTCGCACCAGCCTCGAGCCGGATGGGCCACGGTGATAGCCGAGGCCCCTGAGCTGGCCGCGGCCGTGCGGGCGCGTTTCGCGGCGTGTCCGCATCACGTGCTGGCAACCGTGCGCGCCAGCGGCGCCCCCCGACTGAGCGGTACGGAGGTCCGCGTCGACGACCGGGCGGTGTCGCTGGGCATGATGCCGGCGTCGCACAAGCTGGCTGACGTCCGGCGAGACCCACGCGTGGAGTTGCACAGCGCGCCGCTCGAAGAGGACCTAGCCGAAGGGGACGCCAAGTTGGCCGGCCGTCTTGTGGACGTTGCTGATGACGAGGTGTCCCAGAATGGCGCGTCCTTCGAGCTCGCCGTCGACCTGGTTTCCCTGGTGCGCGTCGACAGGGATCAGCTGGTGTTTTCCACCTGGCGGGCTGGGCACGGCCCACGCGAGATCCGCCGGCAGTAGTCCAAGCGGTTCGCCCAGTACGGCCGGGCCATTGCGCGCGAGGCCGGTGGTCGAGGAGCTGCTTTATGGGTGATTAGCTCGCAGTACAGGGACGCCGCCGGGGCGTGGCCCGCCGGTCACCTGTAGGCGCACGCGGTTCAGCAACGGCTGCCGGCAACAACTCCCAGGCGCAGCGAGAGTGGATGGCCGGTTCGGCGCGGGAGGAGTCCAAGCCCAGATCGACGACTAGCTGCTGCCGCGACGGGTTACGACGACCTGCTGACCCGCCACCGGCTTCCCGACTTCGACTCATGTGGACCTATCGACGCAGGCGCCGAACTGGGGTCGCCGCGATGCCTCACCCCGACGCGGCGGCCCCGCTCAGATTGCCTCGCCGTTCAGTGACGCCTTATCCGTCAGGACCTGCGCGCCGGGTGTCGCTGTCGGGAAGCTAACGGGCGTTGGGCGTTTCCGCGTCGGCGGCGGGTGGCCCCCAAGGGTCGCGGGTCTCGGTCGGTGCCGGCCGGTCGTGGTCGTCTCCCAGGCCCACTTCGGGGTCGCCCTCGAGCAGGAGCGCGATGCTGACCACGATGCTCAGGGCCACCACGGCGACGGCCATGGTCACGACACGGACCACCAGCAGCGCCGGCAGCTTGGTACCTCGCATGGTCGACGGCCACCTCATATCTCGCTGTCCACACGGTCTGTGGCGCAGGGCCCCGTTGGCTAGGAGAGCCACCCGAGCGGCCCGGTGATACATCGCGGATCGCCGCTGCCGATCAGGGCCGGGCGGGCGCCAGGTCGCCCCATCAGGCCGGTGCCGATCAGCCGGGCGCCACACCGGGGTCGACAACCACAGCCGCTGGCCCCGGTGGCGGCGTCCAAGCTTCCGACACGTACTCACCTTGACGCTCTCGCCCTAGCCTGACTGGAAAGGGTTCCGGTAGGGCTGCTCGCCGCCGCGGTCGTCGCCTACCAGGTGCGGGCCGCACGGTGATGGTGCTCAGCCCCGACAAGCATGGTGCGTACCATTGCGCGCAAGGCCCGTAATTGGCTTGTCGGACGTTGGGGCATGGGCCCGTAGTCTCGGCTACGGGATGGCATTCGGTTCGGTCGAGCCGTGGGTTGATGGTGCGGTGGACGATGTCGGCGTCGCCGGTTCGCACCCCGCCGTCAGTGGTCTGATCGGGGAAGGCGCACATGTTCGGCGGCTACTCGGCTTCATCAGTGGAACCTGGCGGGGGTGGGATAGCGTCCAACGGGTGATGAGACCGATCGTTGCGACGCTGATCGCCCTGTCGATGGGACTGGCGGGGTGTGCTGGGCCGCAGGCGCCGGCCAGCGACCTTTCGCCGAGCCCCGCGCCCGCGCCCAGAAGCCCGGATGACGCGCCAACACCTGGCGGTGCGCCGGAGCGTCAGGCGGTGGCCGAGTGTGACGAGGTCGCGGTCGCGCGGGCCCGCGAGCACGAGCCCATCGCCAGCGACGATGTCGAGGCGGCC
>CAYQMQ010000384.1:0-2312 GCA_964418395.1 uncultured Actinomycetota bacterium | reverse complement strand
CCGCTGGTGCGCTGGTGGGCGCTGGCGGTGGTGCTCAACCGGTTGGTGCCGGCCATGGGCGTGCTCGGCTACATCCTCGCCGGTCAGCAGGCGACGGGCTCTCTGGCCGATGGCGCGCTGCTGGTGGCCGCCAGCGCGGCCGGGTTCGCGCTTGCCGCACCGTGGCGGGGCCGCCGGTTGGACCGCGTCGAGCTGCGCGGCGGGTTGCAGCGCGACTGCGCGGTGGCGACAGCCAGCGTCGCGGCGTTGACGGTGGCGATCGTGGCCGGCGCCTCGATGGCCGTGCTGGCCGTCGCGGCCGCCGCCGGCGGGGTCGCCACGGCCGGGCTCGAGGGCGGGTTCCGCGCGTTGTTGCCGGCCGTCGTCGCCGACAGCGACCTGCCGCGGGCGAGCTCGCTGGAAGCGGTGCTGGGGGAGGCGAGCTTCTTGATCGGCCCGGCCCTGGCCGGGCTGGTGGCCCACGTCGCCGGCCCGGTGACGGTGCTGGGCCTGATGGCAGCCGCGTCGACGGGGGCCGCGGTGGTCGCCGGCAAGCTCCCACGCCACCCCGTCACCGGCGACGACACTCGCCGCGGCGGGCTGCGTGGCGTATGGAGGCTGCCCGGCGTGGGCGCGGTGTGCGTGCTGGCGCTGGCCGCCGGCGCAGGCGTCGGGCTGTTCGAGTCCGCCCTGCCCGCCCGAGTCGAAGGGCTCGGGCTGCCGGCGGCTGCCGCCGGCGGTTACGTCACCGCCGCCTACACGGCAAGCCTCGCGGGTGGGCTGGTGGTGACCGTGGCCCCGTCCGCCACGCCCCACCACCAGCACCGCACGGCCCCGTGGAAAGCCGTGGCGCTGCTGGCGTGGTTTGGCGGCGGGCTCATAGCCACCGCGGCGGCCCAGACCCCGGTGACGCTGGCACTCGCGTCGGTCGCGGCCGGCCTCACGCTCGCCCCGCTGTATGCCCTCGGGGCGATCGTGTTGCAAGCCCGCCTGCCCACCGGACGCCACGCCGAGGGCTTTGCGGTGTTCATCGCCGCCCAGGCCGCCGGCGGCGGGCTCGGCAACACCGCCACCAGCCAACTGCTCGACCCGCTCGGCCCAGCCGGATTGCTTGTTCTCGCCGGGACGGTGACGTGGCTGAGCGCGGCGGCAATCGCCGCGACACGGGGCGCCCGCTCGCGCTCCAGCGACCATAGGTGAGCTCAACGCTTGCGGGCTTCACCAGACCAGGGCGGTGAGCCTGCCCTTGCCGTACTCGCCAAACGTCACCAGGAACTCGCGCTGGTTGTAGGGATAGGCCAGCAGCGCCCCGACCGGTCCGGGAAGCTCACCGGGAAGAAGGTGGAGGCCCTCGCTGCTGACTTGCGGGGTGGCCTGGCTGTTCATGGTGGCTTCCAGCGCCTCCAGGATCTCGCCAGCGGCGGCGATCTCCGCGTCCGACAACGGCTCGTCGGAAGCGGAGTCCGCTTGGCCCCGCAGCCCGGCGTGGGCGGCCCGGGCGAAGTCGGCATCGCCCAACAGGGCGCCGGCGAGGATGCCGTTCTCGCGCGTCAAGGGGACACACAGTCCCTGCCACGTCGAGGACCGGGTTCGCACGGTCGTGGCCTCGGCCGAGACCGGCGCTTCCACGAACCGGTCGAGCAGCTCGCGCACCGCGCTGGTAACCGGCAGCGGGCTCGGTGGCGTGACCGCCAGCGTGATGCGAGGGGTGGGGCTCACCTGGGGTGCTCCTGGCTCGATGGCGCGCGCGTGCGGGCTGGCAGCTGACGTGCTCGTCGGCAGGAATCGGCGTGACATGAGCAGCCCCCCGGTCCGGGTGCGGCGGACGGGGCCGGGTGCGGTCAGGAAAAAGCGGAGGCGGTGACTTCAGCGGACGGCCCGTCGGTCGACGGAGGAGGGGAGCCGGCACGGACGTCGACTCTCCGGCCCGAAACGGGCCGGGCCACACGGGGAAGACACGGAGGTTCAAACCCCATGCGCATCAACCAGAACATCGCCGCGTTCAACAGCTACCGCAACCTGAACCAGACCCAGAACCAGCTGTCGAGTTCGCTGGAGAAACTCTCCAGCGGCTTTCGGATCAACCGGGCGGCCGACGACGCCTCGGGCCTGGTCAACAGCGAGAACCTGCGCGCCCAGATCGGCGGCCTGAACGTCGCCCAGCGCAACTCCCAGGACGCGATCAGCCTCGTGCAGACCGCCGAGGGCGCCATGACCGAGGTCCACTCGGGTCTGCAGCGCATGCGCGACCTGGTGGTCGAGAGCGGCAACCTCGGCACCAACGACGAGGAGGCCCTGCAAGCCAACCAGGACGAGATCGATCAGCTCGTCGC
>CAYQMQ010000383.1:0-2320 GCA_964418395.1 uncultured Actinomycetota bacterium | reverse complement strand
GCGTAGGTGACCGCGCCGAAGAAGCGCGCCGCCACCCGGTGCTGGTCGTCGAGCAGCAGCGTGGAGGGCATGGCCGCGGGGCCCACCCCGTCGAAGGCCGCAGCGATCTCGCCGGGCTGGTCGAACCACGAGGGGTAGGGCTTGCCGACCTCCTCGGCGAACCGCTGGGCTTCGGCGCGGTTGTCGCGGACGTTGACGCCGACGAACGACACGCCCTGATCGCGGTAGAAGTCGTGGAGGTTCGCCAGGTGCGGCGCTTCCTTGGCGCACGGGCCGCACCACGAGCCCCAGAAGTTCACCACGGTCGGCCCCTGGAGGTCGGCCAGGGCGAGCTCGTCGCCCTCGACGGTCTCGGCCACGATGTCGGGGGCGGCTTGCCGGTCCTCGACGGGCACGATCTCGCCGGACTCGCTGTCACCGGTGCAGGCGACCACGAGCAGGCACACGGCGACGGGAAGCACCAGCTGGCGCATAGGGCTTCCAGTCTGCCACCGCTGCTGCGGCGGGAACGGCCCGGATCCAGCTTTCCGGCGGGGGCCGATCAGGCCGGCTCGGGGACCCGCTCGGGCTCTTCGGTCTGCTCCAGCCGTTCGCGCTCGCGCCGCTCGAGCCGCTCGTCGCGGTCCAGCAGCCAGGCGTGCAGCGCGAACAGCACCAGCGCCACCACGAAGAACGCGAGGCTGGGCATCAGCGGGGCACCCCGCTCGTAGTAGCCGAAGGCCGTGTACGTCTCGCCGCCCTCGACCACCTCGAAGTTCTCCTGGTCGAACTCCTGATAGGTCACGGCCATCACCAGATCGCCGTTGCCCGCCTCGGCAAAGCCGATCTCGACCGGCTCGTCCAGCTCGCCGACCAGGTCAAGCGACGCCTGACCGTCCAGGACCTCCCCCTGGGAAAAGAACGAGCGGATGTTCTCCGTCCCGTCCTCGACGAGGGCGATCTCCTCGTCGAAGTCGACCAGGGAGTCGCGGAGCGGCTGGATCGTCTGGAACTGGTCGTTGGCGATGGCCTGCTCCACCGCGCTGAGCGTCTCGTCGGCGTTGCCGCCCTCGTAGACCTCGAAGCCCTCGGGATAGTTCTGCACCACGTCGTAAGCGGGCTGGCTGGCCAGCTGGCTGTCCTGGGCGAAGGGGATCCAGCGGGGCTCGAGCTCGTCGATCGGTTGGCCCGGCAGCTGGGTGGGCCCCGAGGCCTGCGGCGTGCCCCAGCCGCCGAAGCCCCAAAAGAGGCTGAACAACATGATGAAGCCGAAAAAGGTGGTGGCCACGACGAGGTAACCGCGCTTGGTCCCGAGGTTGGAGCGCACCAGCAGATAGGTGCTGCCGAAGAAGACCAGGATCGCGATCGGCACCGCGATGTTGGCCACCACGGAGTCCGGGGGGTGGGTCTCCGCCCCGAAGACCACCAGGGCCTGCGCTGGGTCGAGCATCGTCGCCTGTCCTTCGGTCGCCGTCGTCTGCCCGGAGGCCGCCGCGCTGCGCGGGGCCGGTGTCACTCGTCGTCTGCGTCCTCGCCGCTGTCGCCGCCGTCGCCGTTCGTGCCGTCGCCGTCCCCGCCGTCGCCATTCCCGCCGTCGCCATTCCCGCCGTCACCATTCCCGCCGTCGCCGGCACCTTCGTCTTCGGCCATCGCCTCGATGTCGGCCAGGTCCATCTCCTCCTGCTCGCCCTCGGGCAGCTGATCGGGCGGCTGGCGCTCGCGGAGGTAGTTGACGATGCGCACCAGCGCCTCGTCGGTGTAGGGCGTGTGCTGATACCCCTGCTGCCACGGCGGCATCTGCGCCGCGCCCGAGCGGACGATCCCGTTGCGCAGGATGCCCAGCACGCCGGCGGAAGTGTGGCGCTGGAACACGCCGACCAGCGGATGCCCCGGGCGTTGAGGGTCGCCGTTCCAGCCCTGGAGCTCGGCGCCGTGGCAGCGCGTGCAGTTCTGGACGTACAACTCCTCGCCGGTGGAGCCCGTGGCGTCATCGGGCTCCTGGGTCTCCTCGATCTGGTTGGCGAGGATGAAGTCCTTGACGTTTTCGATCTGCTCGTCGGTCAGCGGCCCGGCGGCGTTCTGACCCCACGCCGGCATGGGCGTGCCCGGCCGTCCCCAGTAGATCGTGTTGTGCAAAAACGGCTCGATCTCGGAGACGTTTGGGTTGTCGTCATAGCGGGCCACGATGTTGTTCAGCGGGGGGGCCGGCCAGGGCTCGTCGCCCTCGTACGGGCTCTCGGCCGCGCCGCCACCGAGCTCGCCGCCGTGGCACTGGGCGCAGTTCTGCTGGTAGATCTCCTCGCCGGACACGACCGACTCGACGTACTGCTCCTCGTTGGCC
>CAYQMQ010000382.1:0-2324 GCA_964418395.1 uncultured Actinomycetota bacterium | reverse complement strand
AACACGTCTCCGCGAACGTCCACTCGGGATAATCCTCTACTCGGGATAAGTCCCGCTACAGATATCGGACACTACTTGGCGAGTGCGCCTTCGAAGCTTCGCGGCGGGTTCCCAGCATCGATGTATCACGGCCCGGAGAGCGGTCGTCTCCTTGCCGCCTCAGAGAGCTGGTGCAGGATGTGGCCGTTGGCTCCGACGGCGACGTCTGGGTCACCACCGAGCGGAGCGTCTCCCGCTTCGACGGCGAAGAATGGACCACGCGGCGCGCCGGCCGCGAGTTTCGCGACGGGCGCGTGGGCGCCGTGGCCACCGGCGAGGACTGCGCGGCGTGGGTGCTCATGCAAGAAGCCCTGTTGCAACAACGATCCCCTTTTCCAGTAAGCGCCGCCGGCGCCGCCACAAGGAGCCGCCAGCCCCGCCCGGCAGGCGGGCCCCCGCCCGGCACGTATCACGGGTGAAGCACCGTGTCTCTACTGCGTGGAGGCCGCCACGGACGGCTTCGGTGCCCCGTCGGAAGGGACGGTCGGAGATATGAGCGAACCCGCGCTGCGCTGCGATGCCGACGACGTCGAAACGCGCCTGACCTGTGCCCACTGTGGCACGCCGATCTGCCCGCGGTGCATGGTGCGCACCGCGGTGGGATTGCGCTGCCGCGACTGCGCGGCGCCGGCCAAGCCGCGCCAACGCGTGCGCCGCGGTCGTGCGATCGTGATGGTCGCCGGGGGCCTGGTCGCCGCGGCCGCCGTCGTGCTCGCGGGATTGGGGTTCGACGACGAGTCAGGGTCGCCGCGCGAGCCCTCCGACATCGCGCTCGCCGACGACAGCGCAAGCGAACTGACCGCGGTGCTCGAGGACCTCGCCGACGATGACGCCGGAGGGATCGTGGCCTGGGTCGACACCGGCGAGGAACACCTCGGCCTCGCGACGGGGCACCTGGGTCGGGGCGGCGAGCGGCCCCTCACCGCCGACGTGGCGTTCCCCGTGGCCAACGTCACCAAGCTGGCCACCGCCACCGTCGCCCTGCAGCTGGTCGAGGAGGGCCGCCTGGAGCTGGACGAGCCGGTCGCCGCGGTGGTCCCCGAGGCCGTGGACGGGTTCGCGCACGGCGACGAGGTGACGCTGCGCCACCTCCTCGGCTACCAGAGCGGACTGCCGTCGCTCATGACCGACCGGTTCCACGCCGAGCTCGCCGAGCGCCTGTCGGTCGACGACGGGGTGGTCACGGCGACGTGTCCCCAGCCCGGTGAACGCATGGAGTTGCTGGCCTACGCCGCGAGCCAGCCGGCCCGTTTCGAGCCCGGGGCGCGCGCCGAGGTCAACGCCACCGACGACGTGCTGCTGCGCAGGGTCGTGACCACGGCGGCGGACAAGCCGCTCGGACAACTGTACGACGAGCGGATCATCGACCCGCTGGGTTTGGACGGCACGTGGCTTCCCTGCGCTCACGATCCCCGCGCGGAGATCGCCCGCGGCTACGCGGACCCACAGGTCGTCCACGCCCTCGACGGGCACGCCGACATCGACGCGGACGCCGCCACCGTCGACGTCACCGATTTCGAGAAGCCGCTGGCGCCGCAAGCGAACGGGATGGTGTCCACCGGCAAGGATCTGGCCACGCTCATGCGGGCGCTGGTCGCCGGCGAGCTGTTCGACGACGACGCGACGCTCGAGGCGATGCGCGAACCCCACCCGCTTCCCGGCACCGGCCTGTCGTACGGGCTCGGCCTCCAGGTCGAGCAAAACACGATCGGCCACGGCGGGAACCGACCGGGGTATGCGGCCCTCGTGCGCTACTACGCGCCCGAGGACACCGTGATCGTCGCCCTCAGCAACCAGCCCCAGAATCGTTCCCGAGGGACGCTGGCGCGGCGCGCGGCGACCGCGATCATGACCGCTTTGACCCAGGCGGGCAGCTGACCGCTCCGGGTCGCAGGCCGGCGCATCGAACCGCTCACCGTCCGCCGGCTGTACCGACAGAGCGCCAACCGGAGACAACATGCGGTCGGCGTTGTCCCAGCCGCTCTGCTCGATGCCCCTCGTCAGGCCGCCTGCGGCCCCAACAATCCGCGGGTCAGTACGTCTTGGTGATGCATTGCAGCGACCCGTTGCACGGAAACGCGTCACACCCCGCAGCGCGCCGGCCGAGGGGCAAGCGGGCCGACAGTGGGTGGCGACACGCTTGCCACCCAGCCGGTGCGCAAATGCAACGCTGTGATACATATGAGCGCAAATGGGGGTGGCCTGACCGCAGTCCCGCCGATGGGCGGACCCCTGTCTGTCAGGCTGAGGTGAGACACTCCGGGTAGGTGACCTTGACTCCCAGG
>CAYQMQ010000381.1:0-2324 GCA_964418395.1 uncultured Actinomycetota bacterium | reverse complement strand
GTCGAGATGAACGAGGCCTTCGCCGTGCAGTGCGTGGCGTTCTTGAACCACTACGGGCTGCCGCTGGACTCGCCGAAGGTCAACCCCTACGGCGGGGCGATCGCCATGGGGCACCCGCTGGCGATGAGCGGCACCCGGCTGACCCAACAGCTCGCCCACTACTTCACCACCCACCCCGACGCGCGCTACGGCATCACCACCCTGTGCGTGGGGCTCGGGATGGGCTGCTCGGTGCTGTGGGAACGGGAGGTCGCCTGATGGCCGACGACGCGGTCACCCGCTTCAACCTGACCTATCACGACTCGCCGCGGGCGGGCCGTTTGGCCGTGATGACCATGGACAACGGCCACGACCACACCAAGCCCACGACGTTCGGGGAGGAGGCGCTGCGCTCGCTCGGCGCCGCCCTCGACGAGCTCGAGGGCCAGTCCGACGTCAAGGGGCTGATGCTCACCGGCAAGCCGTTCGTCTTCGCGGTGGGCGCCGACCTCGACGCGTTCACCGACGCCACCGCCGACGTGGGCCGCCAAGCCGGACAAGCCGGCCACGACGCCTTCGGCCGGCTCGCGGCGCTGCCGTTTCCCACCGTGGCGGCGATCAACGGCGCCGCGATGGGCGGAGGGCTCGAGATCGCGCTGCACTGCGACTACCGCACCGTGTCCAAGGCCGCGGCGGCGCTGGCGTTCCCCGAGGTGTTCCTGTCGATCCTGCCGGGCTGGGGCGGCACCCAGCTGACGCCCCGGCTGATCGGCGCCGAGCGCGCGCTGCAGCTCATCGTGCACAACGCGCTCAACCAGAACCGGACGATCAAGCCGGCCGAGGCCTACGAGGTGGGCCTCGCCGACCGGCTGCTGGAGCCGGTGGACTTCTTCGAGCGCTCGCTGAGCTTGCTGGAGGGCGTGATCACCGGCGAGGACGCCGTCCAGCGCGCCCAGCCCGGCACCGACGGGCTGGACGAGGCGCTGGCCACAGCCCGCCAGGCCGCCGACGACCGCACCCACGGCGCCACGCCGGCGCCCTACCGCGCCATCGACTGCGTCGAGTTCGCCGCGCGCGGCGGCGACCTCGCCGAGGGGCGCCAACGGGAGATCGACGCCCTCGCCGAGCTGTTGCCCAGCCGCCAGGCCCAGGCCAGCGTGTACAGCTTCCACCTGACCCAACAGCGGGTGAAGAAGCAGCCGTGGAAGCCCGATGCCCGCCCCCGTGGGGTCACCAAGGTGGCGGTGGTCGGCTCCGGGCTGATGGGCGCGCAGCTGGGCGCGCTGCTGTTGCAGCGCTACGAGGTGCCGCTGGTGATGAAGGACGTCGACTCCGACGTGCTGGCCACGGCGAAGGCCCACATCGACGGCGAGGTCGACAAGCGCGTCCAGCGCGGCCGCCTGGATCCCGGCAAGGCCGGATGGCTCAAGTCCGTGGTGACCTACACGCTCGACGACGAGGCGCTGGCCGGCGCCGACTTCGTCATCGAAGCCGTCGTCGAATCCCTGGAGCTGAAGAAGCGCATCTTCGCCGACGTCGAACGGGTCGTCGACGAGGGGTGTGTCCTGGCCACGAACACGTCGTCGCTGTCGGTGGCCGACATGGCCGCCGATCTCGCCCACCCCGAGCGCGTGGTCGGGTTCCACTTCTTCAACCCGGTGGCGGTCATGCCGCTGGTCGAGGTGGTCCGCACCCCCCGCGCCTCCGACGAGGCGCTGGCCACCGCCTTCGAGGTGGCCAAGACCCTGCGCAAGAGCGCGGTGGGCTGTGCCGACACGCCCGGGTTCATCGTCAACCGGCTGCTGGTGCGGTTCATGGGCGCGGCCGGGCAGGCCGCCAACCACGGCAACTCCTTCGCCGAGGTCGACGAGGCCATCAAGGCCCTGGGGCTGCTCATGGGCCCGTTCGAGTTGATGGGACTGGTGGGGCTGGCGGTCAACGCCCACGTCGCCCGCGTGCTCCACGAGGCCTTCCCCGACCGGTTCCCGCTCGACGACAACGTCCAGATGCTCGGCGAGCTCGACCTGCCGGGCGTCTACGACTGGAACCAGGGCGGCGAGCCCTACCCCGAGATCCAGAAGCGGTGGCAGGTGCCACCGGACGCCCAGCCGCTGTCGGGCGAGGAGATCCGCCAGCAGGCGCTGGAGGCCGCCGCCGACGAAGCCAAGCACATGCTCGACGACGGGGCCGTGGCCGACGCCCGCGACCTGGACACCGGCGTGCTGCTCGGCGCCGGGTTCCCGTTCTTCCTCGGCGGCATCTGCAAGCACCTCGACCAGGTGGGGCTCAGCGAGAAGCTGTTCGGCCAGCCGCTCGTCGGCGACACCGACCACGCCTTCGGCTGA
>CAYQMQ010000380.1:0-2325 GCA_964418395.1 uncultured Actinomycetota bacterium | reverse complement strand
TACTTGAGTCGCTCACGTCCACGGCGACTACCGCTGCGCTGCTTGAGTCGCTCACCGGCGCTCCAACAGATCGAAGGCCGCGCGCTTGAGCGACTCGACCGACTCGCGCGCTTCGTTGCGCACCGACGCCAGCTTGTCGTCGGACAGGCGGATCGGGCCCTCGAAGAACTCACTCGGCGGGGCGGGCATGTCGTAGCGCCGGGCGGCTTCCTCGGCCTCGTGCATCCACTCCCACGGCAGCTCGGTGGGCAGCTCGAGGCCGGCGAGCTCGGCGAAGTAGATCGTCCACGCGCGCGGCACCACCGAGGCGATCTGATAGCCCCCGCCGCCGGTGGCCACCCACCGTCCGCCGGCGTGGTCGTGGGCCAGGCGACGCAGCCGCTCGGCGATCGACGCGTAGTCGTCGGTGGTCAGCATGAGGTGGGCCAGCGGGTCGGTGGCGTGGGTGTCACATCCCAGTTGGGTGACCAGGATCTGGGGGTCGAAGGCGTCGAGCGCGGCATCGGCGACGTCGTCGAAGGCCTCCAGCCACACCCCGCCGGGGGTCGTGGGGCCCATCGGGACGTTCAGGCTGGTGCCACGTGCGTCGCCGCGGCCGATCTCGTCCGGAAAGCCGGAGCCGGGGAACAGATAGCGGCCCGACTCGTGCAGGCTGAGCGTCAGCACGCGCGGGTCCTCGTAGTACATCGCCTGGACGCCGTCACCGTGGTGGGTGTCCACGTCCAGGTAGGCGATCCGCTCGGCGCCGTGGCGCAACAGCCAGTCGATGGCGAAGGCCGGGTCGTTGTAGATGCAAAAGCCGGCGGCTCGGTCGGGCATGGCGTGGTGCAGGCCGCCAGCCGGGTTGAACGCGTGGGCCACCCGGCCCTCCCACACGGCCTTGGCGGCGGCCACCGACATCCCACACACCCGCAAGCTCGCCTCATGCATCCCCGCGAACGTCGGGTTGTCGCCGAGGCCCAGCCCGAACCGGGCGCTCATGCCGCCGACCGGGTCGGCGCTGGCGCGACGGACCGCTTCGACGTAGCGCGCCTCGTGCAGCCGCTCCACGTCGTCGTCGCCGAACGGCTCCGGCGGCAGGGTGTGCACCCGGGCGTCGTCGGTGAAGCCACAAGCCCGGATGAGCGACACCGTCAGCTCCACCCGGATGGGTTTGAGCGGGTGCTGTGGGCCGAAGTCGTAATCAAGCCCGCCGTCCTGCCAGATCAGCGCCGTCTCCGCGGCCCGATCTGCCCCGGACGGGGTGCTGGCTGACACCGGGCTCGCGCCGGCCTGCGGGTCCTCGCTGCTCGAAGCCATGGTCGCCAGCCTAGAGGACCCGGCCGGCGCGCACGATCGCGCCGGATCGGGCGACCGAAGGCCGGAGCCGCGGCGGTCAGTCGTGCTGGGCCGCACCGTTCGATTCGTGCTGGCCGAGCTTTTGCTGATACATGGCGCGGTCGGCTTGGGACCACGCCTCGGCGAGGTCGCCGTCCGGGTCGATGCCGGCCACGCCGATGGACGCGGCGATGCCGGCCGCTTCCAACGCGCTGCGCACGCGGTCGCCCACCGCCGCGCTGTCGTCGGCGCCCACCGCGATGACGGCGAACTCGTCGCCACCGACGCGGGCGACGATGTCGTTGGTGCGCGCCACCTCGGACAGGGTCTCGGCCACGCGCCGCAACAGCAGGTCGCCGGCCAGATGACCATAGGTGTCGTTGTAGGTCTTGAAGTGGTCGAGGTCGATGACCACAAGCGCTGCTCCGCGCCGGTCGCGGCGGGCGCGCTCCGTCTCGGTGTGCAGGGCCTCACCCCAGGCCCGGCGGTTGGCGAGGTTGGTCAGCGGGTCGCGCAGCGACTGGGCCTCGGCGAGCTCGGCGCGCTGCTCCAGGCGCCGGAGGGTGAGCCTCGCCCGCACAAGCGTGGTCCGGACCTCGGCGTCGGGTTCCTGAGCCGCCACGGCGTCGAGCGCCGCCGCGGCCTCGTCAGCGTCACCGAAGGGCTCCGCCCGCGCTTCCGACTCGTCGGCGATAGACACTCTCATCCTCGTCTCCGGTGCCCCACCGCTTTCACACCGACCCCGGCGCGGTCGGCGGACCCTCTTTGAGCTAGCCGAGCGGTCTCGCAGGCGGCGGCGAACAGCCCGGGCGACGCGATGACGCGCCGCGCGACGCGCTTACTCCGAAGGCTCGGATGGTGCCAGCAGTGAGGGGAGATCGAAGGCCACGTCGGCCAAGTGGCCGGCACAGCATCGGTGGGCATGGAGGTGGCCCGGCAGGACCTCCTCAGCAGCCTCCCGCAACGCCTGTACCCGGGCGGTGACGTCCTGCGCGCCCACGTCAGCGA
>CAYQMQ010000379.1:0-2359 GCA_964418395.1 uncultured Actinomycetota bacterium | reverse complement strand
ACGGCTGTGCCCACCCGATCGGGGCCGGCCAGGCGCTCGACCGCACCCGGCTCGCTGGGATCCTCGGGCGGCGGCGGTGATCCGGGCGGCGGCGGGCCGTGGGGGTCTCCGACGAACACCGGGCCCTCGTAGGAGGGGCCGCGGACGACCGCATCGAACTGGTGCGTGTCGGAGGCCACCGCGTCCGGCGATGGCACGCCGGACCGGTGCGGGACGGGAGGCCCGCCCTCGACAGGGGCAGTCGCCGACTCGGGCACGAGCTCGGCGATGAGCTCGTCGTTGCGGGGCTGCTCGCTCAGGTGGTCGATCAGCCCGTCGAACGAATCGACGTCGTCGGGCGACGGCGGGGTGGCCCGGGGCGGCAGGATCGTGCCGGGGTGCAGCGCGTCCAACGCCACCCGGGCCTGGTGGGGCACGCCGAGACCGGGTGAGATGGGCGAGCCCACCCGCAGCATCGCCGGGCCCTCGTGGTCAGCAGGGGCCTGCAACGTCAGCTGGGCGGTCTCGCGGCGATCGGGCTGTCGCCACGGGCGAAGCTCCGCCGACAGCTGGATCTCCTCGCCGGGCTGAACTTCGAACGGCTCCGGATCGGCCGGGTCGAGCTCGAGCGTCCGGTCACCGACGGTGGCCTCGAGGCGCTCCAGGCGCAGGTCGGCGTAGTCCGCGTCCACCTCGAAGGCCATGTCGACCTCGTCGACGGTGACGTCAGCGAACTCGTTGTGTTGCAGCTGCGCCAACAGCCCGCTGGCCTCGTTGCCGGGCGGGGCGCCGATCAGCGACTGGGAGGCGTAGCGGTTCTCGCGGGTGAGCTCCCAGTCCTCGCCGTCGGCGGTGGTCCCGGCGAGGGTGAACGAGCCGACGGCGGTGCCTTCGCCCGAGCGGTTCTGGACCGCCTCGATGTTGCGTCCCACGTGGGTGCTGACCGCCAGCGGCAAGAAGCCGGGCTCGGCCACGCGGGTGGTGCCGGTGCGCGAGCCATCCGAGACCGTGTCGGTGATCTCGGTGGTGATCCGCGTCTCGTCGGGCTGTTCACCGAGCTGGGCGCGCAGGCCGGCGAGGCGGTCCTGGCCGATCCGGCCGACCGGCTCGCCCAACAGCGCGGTGGTGATCGGAAAGCCAAAGCCGCTGTTGCTGACCGAGGCGATCTCGGCGAGGTTCGCACCGGTGTCGACGTCACCGCCCAGCGCGATCGGATGGCCCATGGCCACTGCCTGCTGGTCACAGACCACGCTGACGGTCCCGGCGTTGTAGGCGCTGACGTCGCCGGCGGCCAACCGCTGGGCGATGGCGGTCCCGGGCCCGACGTTGTCCACCGCGTCCTGGCTGATCTGCCCGCCGACACCATCCGTCTGGGCCGGCTGGATCGCCAGCGACAGCCCGTGCTCTTCGGCGCCGTCGCGCAACGCGTCGAGGCGGTCAGGTCCCAGCCCGGCCACCTGCAGCGGCACCGGCAGCCGCTCGGTGCTGAGCTGTTGGGCGTTGGCGTCGGTGGACTGGGCGATGGCCCGGCGGTCTTCGTCGTCCATCTCCGTCTCAGCCGAGTGGCCGGCGGTGCTGGCCGTGCCGGCCGCTTCGCCCTCGGCGAGGTCGAGGAGGCGCTCGGCGGGCGTCAGCCCGGCGATCCCGTCGCCCAGGCGCAGCGCCACCGCGCCGAGCAGGCGGTCGTCGTCGGTGTAGACCGGCGCGCCGCTCATGCCACCCCACGGCGCCTCGGTGCCGGCTTGTTCTATCGCTTCGCCGGACAGCTCGGCGACGATGACGTCCCGGCCCGGGGCCATCAGGTCCTCGACGACGCGGACGACCTCCGCGTCGAAGGGTGTCGGCTCGGTGCCTTCCACGGTCACGTATCCGGTCCCGGTGTCGCCCTCCTCGACGTCGGCCAGCGGGTACGGATCCGGACAGGTGGCCGGCGGTTCTTGAGCGGCCGACCTCTGGGCCGGCACCACCACCAGCATCGCCACGAGCAGCGCGCCCACGACTGCCATGCCGCGGACACGCCAACTTTTCAGCATCATCGGAAGTCCCCCCTATTTGGGCGTGTTGCACGCTCATCCGGCTGTCTCGCCACAGCCGGCTCGTCGGATACCCCGGAACGCGTCCCCCCTGTGCCGGCGTGCGCACTGGCGGCGTTCACATCCCGACGAGACGCGCATACTGCATCAGACCAAAAGTCATCCCCGCAAGAGACCGCCCTTGCCCGGTGGGACAGGTGGAGGTGCCCCGCTTTCCGCGCCCGAGCCTGGCAAAGGTGTGGGTCGACCGGCGACCAACATCCCGTCACGGGGCAGTCGTGATGCCGTGGCGGCGCCGCGCTTGGCGACGAACACGACCGCATGCCGGCTGTCCGCACTGGCCCCGA
>CAYQMQ010000378.1:0-2367 GCA_964418395.1 uncultured Actinomycetota bacterium | reverse complement strand
GCTCGAGCCCGGCGCGTCGGTGCGGGCGGCCGTGCCGCTGGGCGCCCGAGCCGCCCGCGCGCGCTGGCAGGCGCCGTGGCGGCGGCCCATCACCGCGCCGGCTCTGCGGCCCGGCCGGCTGCCGTCCGGCCCCGAGATCGCTGCCGACTGGAGGACGCGCCTGCGTCGCGGGCTGCAGGTGGAGGTGCCCGATTCGGACTTGCAGCGGGCCGTCGACGCCAACCGGGCGTATCTGCTAACGCTGCACGACCCCGGCACCATCACCGCTGGCCCGTCCACCTATCACCGCTTCTGGTTCCGCGACGCCGCCTACCAGCTGGCGGCCCTCGATCGGTGGGGGTTCCACGACGAAGCGGCCGACGTGCTGCGCAGCTATCCCGACCGCCAACGGCGCGACGGCATGTTCCACAGCCAGTGGCGGGAGTGGGACGCCTCCGGCGCCGCGATCTGGTCGCTGGCCGAGCACGACCGGCTCACCGGCGACCGCGACCTGCGCGCCGCCACGCTGCCCGCCGTGCTGCGCGGGGCGAGCTGGATCCTGGACATCTGCGGTGACGACGCGGGCGCGGACCCGAGAGCGCGAGGGCTGTTGCCGGCCGGGATCTCCGCCGAGCACTTCGGCCCGTTCGACTACTACTACTGGGATGACTTCTGGGCCTGGCGCGGGCTGCTGGACGCCGGCGCGCTGGCGCGCCGCCACGGAGAGCCGGTCGCTGCCCTCCAGGCCGAACGGGGCGCCGAGCGCCTGCAGACCGCGCTCATGGCCGCCATCGCCGCCAGCGCCCGACAGGCCGGCGAGCAGGTGATCACCGCCGGTCCGACCCGTGGGATCGATGCCGGCATGATCGGAGGGCTCGCCGCCTGTTACCCGCTCGGGCTGCTCGACGCCACCGACGCGTGGATCGCCCGCACCGCCGAGGTGCTGCGCCAGCGCTTCACCGTGGGCCCGGCCTTCTATCAGGGCATCGCCCACACCGGCCTGGGCACGTACCTGACCCTGCAGCTGGCGTTCGTCGAGCTGCTGGCCGGCGATGCGCGGGCCTGGGACCGGCTGGCGTGGCTGGTCCGCGTGGCCACGCCCACCTGGACGTGGCCGGAGGCGGTCCACCCGGCCTTGCACGGCGGCTGCATGGGCGACGGCCACCACGGCTGGGCTGCCGCCGAGCTGCTGAACTTCGTGCGGATGCTGCTGGTGCGCGAGGACCGGCAGGGCCTGGCGCTGTTATCGGTGATGCCGCCGGACTGGCGCGGGCAGCCGGTGCGCGTGGAGGAGGCGCCCACCCATCACGGCCGCGTGTCCTACGAGCTGACCTGGGAGGACGATCAACCGCGGCTTCGCTGGGAGCTCGAGCGCGGCGGGGTCCGTCTGGCGGTTCCGTCGTTGTCGCCGGAGTGGTCCACCACGGACCGCTGCGGCGATGTGGTGCTGAGCCGATGACCCGGTCGAGCTCGCGCGCGCCAGCCGTAGCGCAGCCGGTAGCGCACGAAGCTGGTATAGGCGGTGGCGAACATCCGCGCTTTGGCGATCGAGCCGCGCACCGGGTTCTGGAACTTCTCCTCTTTGGTGTTGTGGAACATGCCGCGGCACACGAACGCGGCGATCGGCCCGCCCACGTCGCCGGCCCGGCAGTTCAACGCCGCCTCCACCCGGTAGCCGGCCACGTCGTCGGCGGTCAGCGCCTCCAGCAGCTCGCGGCGCACCGCGCGCTCGCCGGTGAGGATCGGCGGCCCGTGCAGGAACACGGTATTGATCATCGGGCCGCGATCGAACAGCCCGCAGGCCATGACGGCGTCGCCGCTGGCCACGGTGCGGGCCAGCCGGTCGACGTGGTGGGGGCCCAGGCCGGTCAGGTCACCGTCGAGGAACACCAACACCTCCGCGTCGGTGGCCCGCAACCCCGCGAGCATCGCCGCTCCCTTGCCGGGCCCGCCGGGCTGGATCACCCGCGCGCCGGCGGCGGCCGCGCGCCGGCCGGTGTCGTCGGTGGAGGCGCCATCGACCACGATGACGTCATCGATCAGGGGCGACGCGCGCGCGGCGCGCACGACGCGCCCGACGGTCGCCGCCTCGTTGCGGGCGGGTACGATCGCGGTGATGTGCATGGCTCCATTCAATACCCTGCGCCGCGTTTCGCCACGCGCGCCGTGCATGGCGGGCTGCTGAAGTGGCCGACGACGGCCGGACGGCCGGCGTGAGCTCAGACGAATCGGTCGACGAGCGGGCGCGGCAGCGCGCCCGCCGGCGCCTGGTGGTCCTGGCGGTGGTGGGCATCGTCGGCGCGATCGCCGGCGCGGCGGTGGCAGAGCCCGCCTACGACGAGTTCACCGGGATGATCTGGGCGCTGGGCCCGGCCGCCCCGGTCGGGT
>CAYQMQ010000377.1:0-2376 GCA_964418395.1 uncultured Actinomycetota bacterium | reverse complement strand
CCGAGGGCCTCGAGCACCATGAGCATGGCGACCATCGCGCTGTCGGCGGCGAAGTGCTCGCGGAAGTAGTAGTGCCCCGAGTGCTCCACGGCCAACAGCGCGCCGGTGTCGCGCATGCGCTGTTTGATCAGCGAGTGGCCCACGGGGGTGCGCACCGCCGTGCCGCCGGCCGCGGCCACGGTCTCGGCCACCGCCCGCGAGCAGATGCCGTTGACCAGCACGGTCTCGCCGGGATGGCGGGCCAGCCGCCGCTCGGCGAGCACCGCCCCCAGCAGCGAGGGCGTGACGATCATCCCCCGCTCGTCCACGGCCACCACGCGGTCGGCGTCGCCGTCGAAGGCCAGGCCGACGTCGCAGCCTCGCGCGCGCACGTGGGCGGCGAGGTCGGCCACGTTGGCCGGGTCCAGCGGGTCGGCGGGGTGGTGGGGGAAGGTCCCGTCGAGCTCGAGGTGCAACCCCCACAGCTCCACCCCGAGCCCGTCCAGCACCTGCGGCACGATCATCCCGGCCATGCCGTTGCCGGCGTCGACGGCCACGCGCAGGCCGGCCAGCGCGGCGGTGTCCACGAAGCCGCGGACGTGAGCGAGGTACCGCGGTGTGAGATCGAGGTCGCGGTGGCCGCCGCCGGCCTCGGCCGGCTGGGGCGGCGGCTCGGCGAGCGCCCGGTCGCGGATGGCGGCCAGGCCGGTGTCGAAGGCGACCGGCACGGCCCCGGCCCGGCACAGCTTTACCCCGTTGTACTCGGCGGGGTTGTGGCTGGCGGTCCACATCGCCCCCGGGACGTCGAGCACCCCGGCGGCGTATGACACCAGGTCGGTGGGGCACAGCCCGAGATCGACGGTGCCCACCCCCCCGGCGCGCACCCCGGCCATGAACGCGGCCGCGAGCTCGGGCGACGAGGGGCGCATGTCGCGGCCCACCGCGATGTCGGGGCCGCCGAGCTCGGCTGCGCACGCGCGGCCGAGACGCCACGCCAGATCGGCGTCGAGGGGGGCATCGACCATGCCGCGGACGTCGTAGGCCTTGAACACCGCAGCGCGAGGGTCGTGCGGGTCACAGGCCTCGACGGTGGTTGCAGGCATATCGGCCGGGATCCTAGGCCCTGCCCGCCCCCACTGCCGGGAGCGGCTGGTCTCGGGCCGCTACCGCTGCGCTACTTGAGCGGCTGGTCTCGGGCCGCTACCGCTAGCCGGTGGCGGGATCCGGCGGCGAGTCATCGCCGTCGGGGTCCTCGTCGCCATGGTCCTCGCCGGCCAGACCCTCGCCGTCGGGGTCCTCGTCGCCAGGGTCCTCGCCGGCCGGACCCTCGCCGGGCTGGGCGGCTTGTCGCTCGGCTTGCGCGGCATCACGGCGTTCGCGGGGACGGTCGAAGTCCAGCACGACCCCGCCGGCGCCGGGTGCGTCAGCGGGCATGGGCGACAGCTCCCGGCTCGTGACCGGCGGAGCGGAACCGCCCTCCTCGCGGCGCTCGTCAGCAGCCTCGTCGTTGGCCCGCACCTCGGCTGCCAGCCGCGGTAGCTCGGCCGACAGCGCGGCATAGCGGTTGCCGGGCCGGCCGGTGTCGCCGGCGCCGCGGCCGGGGCTCACCGAGCCGCCGCCGACGGCCACCTGACCCCACTCCCGCTCGGCGTCAGCCGCCAGCGGCAGGCGCTCGACGCTGCCGGTGCGCTCGTCGATGCGTTCCCACCCTCGCGGGGCGGTGAGGTGCTCGGCGTGGTAGTGGCAGAGGTCATAGCGCGACGGGTGCGGTTCGGCGAGGTCGCCGAGCCACAGCTCCCCGGTCTCGTAGCGAAACGAGAAGCTGGCGGCAGCGGGGTTGCCGCAGTTCGGCTTGTCGCAGCGTTGCTCGGGCGAGTCGGTGCGCATGGTGGTGCACGGTAGCCGACCGCGCCGCGTTGACGATGGAGCCGCCGTCGGCCCGGCCGTGCAGGGTTCGAGTCAGGGTTCGAGCAGGTCCGCGCCGGCGTCCTCGTCGCGGTCGTGTGGGGCCAGGCGTCCCGGCAGCGACGGGTCGCGGCGGGCCGGCGGGCGGGGCGTGGCCCTCCACGTGGCCACGTCGGTGCCCGCGAGCGACCACAGCCTCAGGTCGGAGCCGCCCTCACGCCGGGTCAGGCCGGCGGTGACCGGGCCATCGGCCTCGATCCGCAGCGGCACCGCTCCCTGCGCCTCGAGATCGGCGAGCTCGAAGCGAGCGGCGGCCCCGGGTTCGACGACCCGCTCCGACCAGTCCGCCGGGGTGGCCTCGCCGGCGTCAACGCGGACGCGAGCCGGCTCGTCTTCGAAGTTGGCCACCGTCAGCCGCCCCCGGCCAGCCTCGGCTCCGGCCATCGCCCACCGCCCGGCCGTCGGCTGCAGCGGCGCGACGCTGATGTCCTG
>CAYQMQ010000376.1:0-2384 GCA_964418395.1 uncultured Actinomycetota bacterium | reverse complement strand
CCACGATGATGGCCGTGCCCAGCAACGCCCCGACGGTGACCAGGGCGGTCTCCGCAGGCCGGCGGCGGGCGGAGCGCACCGCCAGCCGCCGCGCCATCGGGTGACGCACGGCCGTGACCGCCGCGGTCACGACCGCCAGGCCGACGAGGACGGCAAGCACGGTGAGCGCCGCGGGGCTCATGCCGCCTGCACCTCCTCTTCGGCCGCGATGCGGCCGTCCTGCATGGTCACTACCCGCCTGGCCCGGCGAGCCAGGTCGGTGTCGTGGGTGACCAGCACGACGCTTAAGCCCCCGGTGTTGAGCTCGCCGAGCAGGTCCATGACCCGCTGGGCGGTGACGCTGTCGAGGTTGCCGGTGGGCTCGTCACTCCAGACGATGAGCGGCTCGGGCGCCAAGGCCCGGGCGATGGCGACCCGCTGTTGCTCACCGCCGGACAGTTCGGCGGGGCGATGGTCGCGGCGCCCGCTCAACCCCACCAAACCCAGGACTTGCTCGGCGCGACGGCGTGCCTCACCCGCCTTGGCGCCGGCCAACAGCAGCGGCAGCTCGACGTTCTCGACGGCTGAGAACACCGGCACGAGGTTGAACGCCTGAAAGATGAAGCCCATCCAGCGGCCGCGGAAGGCCGTGCGCCGCCGGTCCGACAGGGCGTGGAGCGCCTCGCCGGCGATGACCACCTCGCCAGCATCAACGTCGTCCAGCCCTGACAGGCAGTTCAACAGGGTCGTTTTGCCCGACCCCGAGGGGCCGACCACGGCCACCATCTCCCCGCGGTCGACCCGCAGGTCCACCCCGCGCAGGGCATGCACCTGGCCGGCGCCCGAGGGATAGGTCTTGTCCACCCCGCGGGCCTCGACCACGGACCGAGTCGGCCCGTTCCATGTTTTGGACCTGTCCTGTCGCATCGCAGCCCCTCAGTAGTAAACTAATAAAACGAACACTTGATAACGGTGGCAGATGCGTGCGTCCCTGTCAACCCTGTGACCTGCTCATTCAAATAGAGGCTTTACAAGCGAGGGTCGGGAAGGAGTCGCACGGCCTCCTGGGTTGCCTCGGCATCGACGAGGCACCGGCAGACCCCAGGACTGGCCGGCGAGGGCTGGCAGGCGGTGGTTGGCTGCGATGACCCGCACTTCGCCTTCAGCCTCGACCTGGTCATCCGCGGCCGGCAAGCCAAGCTCGCCGACCAGTGACCGGTCAGTCGCGGCTGACGGGGCGGCCCTCGCGTTGCCACTCGGGATAACCGTCCTCCAGCCGGCGGGCGGGGTAGCCGGCGGCTTGCAGGCGGCGCACGGCCTCGTCGGCGAACACGCAGTAGGGCCCGCGGCAGTAGGCGACCACCTCGACGTCGGCGGGCAGGCCGGCCAGCGTCTCCTCGAGGGCGTCGTCGAGCTCGTCGATCGGCGCGGGCTGCGCCCCGGCGATGTGGCCGGCCTCGTACTCCAGGCGAGGACGCACGTCGAGGACCACCGCCTCGCCGTCTTGGATGCGGCGGGCAAGCTCGTCGCGGTCGACGGCTACCAGACTCTCGCGATCGCCGAGATAGGCGCGGGCGAGCCGGTCGATGTCGGCCACCTGACTGGCGGCGACGTCGCGCAGCGCCGCCCACAGGTCGGCGACGCGGTCGCTGGCCAGCCGGTAGTACACCCGCTGGCTGTCGCGGCGGGTGGCCACCAGCCCCGCCTTGGCCAGCATCCGCAGATGGTGGGAGGTGTTGGCCACCGACTGATCGATCGCCTCGGCGACCTGCTCCACCGAGCGCTCGCCCTGGGCCAGCAGCTCCAGGATCTCCGCGCGCCGGCCGCTGGCCATGGCCTTGGCCACCGACGCCAGCCCGTCGAACAGCGCGTCCTTGGCCGCGCGGCTGCCCACCCCGGTGCGGCCGTCTCGCCTCGTTCCTGTCATGACCATCACCCTAGCACCATGTCAAGGAAACGTTTGAATCTGCTGGTCATGGGGTTGACAGGAGCGCTCCCACGCGGCATCGTGTATTCAAGCAAGTGTTTGACTTATCCAGCGTCGGTCGCCGGACCGGCAGACGGGAGCCACTGTGAACACCCTGGAGATCATCGGCGTGCCCCGCCGGGGTCGGGCAACCACAGCTACCTCGTCGGCCTCGGCGACGGCGACGCCCCCGACGGCCGCCAGCCGGGTCTACGAGCACCTCGTCGCCGACACCCCTGGCCTCTCCCGACTCCACTTGGCGGCACTTCCCGCCACGCCCCATGTCAAGCACAGCGCCCGTGAGGGTGACTGATCAGCCCACGAGACAAGGAGGACAGACCAATGAACGTATTGATGATGAACCGCGAAATGATGGGTGACCGGATGATGGGCGACGGCATGATGGCCGGCCAGATGTGGCTGTGGATGCTGGCCGGAC
>CAYQMQ010000375.1:0-2401 GCA_964418395.1 uncultured Actinomycetota bacterium | reverse complement strand
CGGCGGCTTCGGGCGAGCAGCTCTACCAACAACAGTGCGTGCAGTGCCACGGCAGCTCAGGCGAGGGCACACAACGCGGACCGGCGTTGACCGAGGTCGGGGCAGCCAGTGCCGACTTCTACCTGCGCAGCGGGCGCATGCCCATCGACGACCCCGGCCAGGAGGTCGCCCGCAGCGAACCGCACTTCAACGACGCCCAGATCCGCGCGCTGGTCGACTACGTGGACAGTCTCGGCGAGGGGCCCGCGGTGCCCGACCTGGAGCTCGGCGATGTCGACCAGAGCCGGGGAGGCGAGCTGTACCGCCTCAACTGCGCGTCCTGTCACAACTGGGACGGCAAGGGCGGTGCGCTGGTAGGCCGCCAGAACGCCCCTGACCTGCACGCTATCCCGTCGACCCAGATCGCCGAAGCCGTCCGGATCGGGCCCGGCTCGATGCCGAGGTTCGGCACCGACGTGCTCACCGAGGAGGACCTGGCCGACGTCGTCGCCTACGTCCACTACCTCGATGAGCCGGAAGACGAGGGCGGCTACGGGCTGGCCCACTGGGGACCGGCAACCGAGGCCGTGGCCGCGTTCCTCTCGGTCGGCGCGTTGCTGGTGATCACCGGGTGGCTGGGAGAAAGGCGACAGGCATGAGCGATCAAAGCCGCACTGCCACCGCCAAAGTCGCCATCGCCTTCTCCGTCAGCCTCATCGGCAGCGTGGCGTTCGCGGTCGGCTACGCCACCGGGGGCTCCACGCAGCTGCTGGGGGTGAGCATGGCCGTCGCGCTGGGCGGGTTCGGGGCGGGGCTTGCGCTGTGGTCGAAGACGCTCATGCCGCAGGGCCCCTGGTCCGAGCCCCGCGACAAGTTCCCGCTGTCCGAGGCCGACGAACGCCAGACCGCCGCGACGTACACCGCCGGCAAGCAGAGCGTGGGGCGTCGGCGGCTGTTGGGGCGGCTCCTTGCCGGTGCCGGCGGTGTGCTGGGGCTTGTGGCGTTGTTCCCAGTGCGGTCGCTGGGGCCGGCACCGCCCGAGCTGGGCGAGACCGGCTGGGCCCCCGGTGTGCGTCTGGTCGACGAAGCCGGCGAGCCAATCGGCGCCGACGACCTGGCTGTCGGGACGCTGATCACCGCTTTTCCCGAAGGCGTCGCCCACCGCGCGCAGGTCCAAGTGGTGCTGATCCGCGTGGACCCCGCCTCGACGCAGGCCAACCCGGACCGGGTGGACTGGGCGGTCGAGGGCAACCTCGCCTACTCGCGGGTGTGCACCCACGCCGGCTGTCCGGTGGGGATGTTCCAGCCCGACGCGCACCTGCTGATGTGCCCGTGCCATCAGGCCGCGTTCAACGTGGCCGAAGGGGGCCGGGCCGTGTTCGGGCCGGCGCCGAGGCCGTTGCCACAGTTGCCGCTCGACGTCGACGCCGACCGCAACCTCGTGGCCCGAAGCGACTTCGCCGAGCCCATCGGCCCCGATCGTTGGCGGATGGAGTGACCGTGGCCCCCTACAGCCACACCGACACGCCCGCCGGCCGTCTCGCCCGCTGGATCGATGAACGCGTCGGCGCCTCCAGGTTCGTTCGCTCCAAGCTGAACTACGTGTTCCCCATCCACTTCTCGTTCTTGTTCGGCGAGCTCGCGCTCTACTCGTTCGTGTTCCTGGTGCTCACCGGCACGTTCCTGGCGCTGTTCTACGTCCCCGGCGAACAGGAGACCGTCTACCAAGGCGTGTACGGCCCGTTGCGGGGAGTCCCCATGACGGAGGCCTACAAGTCCGTGCTCGAGCTCAGCTTCTCGGTGCGGGCCGGGCTCTTGATCCGCCAGGCCCACCATTGGGCGGCGCTCGTGTTCGTCGGGTCGATGCTGGTCCACATGGCGCGGGTCTTTTTCACCGGCGGGTTCCGCCGGCCCCGCGAGCTGACGTGGATCACCGGGCTGACGATGCTCCTGCTGGCGATCGCCGAAGGCTTCATGGGCTACTCGCTGCTCGACGATCTCCTGTCGGGGACGGGTCTGCGCATCGGCTACTCGCTCATCCAGTCGATTCCGGTGGTGGGCACGTGGATCGCCAGCCTCCTCTTCGACGGGGCCTATCCCGGCAGCGGGGTGTTCGGCCGGCTGTTCACGCTCCACGTCTTCGTGGTCCCCGCCCTGCTCGCCGGTCTCATCGCCCTTCACCTGGGCCTGATCGTACGCCAACACCACGCGCAGTTCCCGGGCCGGCGCCGGACCGAGCACAACGTCGTGGGCATCAAGATGTGGCCCACCTACGCGACGAAATCGGCAGGGCTGTTCTTTCTCACCTGCGCGGTGCTGACCGCCATGGGGGGCTGGCTGCAGATCAACCCGGTGTGGCTGTACGGTCCCTACGATCCGTTCATCGTCACCAGCGGCGCCCAAGCCGACTGGTACGTGCTGT
>CAYQMQ010000374.1:0-2408 GCA_964418395.1 uncultured Actinomycetota bacterium | reverse complement strand
GCCCGGGTCCGGCCCGCCAGGTCGAGCAGGCCGACCAGATCGCCGACGTCGACGATCTCGACCTCCGGTTCGCCCGGCAGCTCCGCCCGCAGCGCCGCCAGCTTGGCGCCGTCGCGCCCGGCGATCGCCCATCGCGTCGACGTGCCCTGCAGCTGGCGAGCCAGGTGCTCTGCGGTCAGCCGCCCCGTGAACCCGGTCGCTCCCAGCAGGACGAGGTCGTAGGGGCGCTCAGCCGCGGGGTCCCCGCCGCGGCTCACGATCCCGGCGTGGCCGGCAGATGGGGGGCGACGTGCTCGGCGATGACGTCGAGCATCTCCACCTCGTCGGGCAGCTGGTGCTGCAGCATGACGCGGTCGACGCCGGAGTCCGCGAGGGCGTGCAGCTGCCCCAGCATCCGGTCGGGTCCGCCGACGATCCAGGTGCCGGCGAGATCGTCGAGGAACGCGCCCGGGTCGCCGGTGCGGCCCGAGGCCTGCTGCAGGCGCCGGGCGCGGTCGGCCGCGTCCCGCTCGGTGGCCCCGGCCAGGCAGCCGGTCATGAGCGAGTAGGTCGTGCTGGCCGGGTCGCGGCCGATCGAGTCGCAGGCGGCGGCCAACGCCCGTCGCTGCTCGGCGCACTGCGCCGGGGACAGGAACACGCCGTTGAGTTCGTCAGCGAAGCGCGCGGCCAACCGTGGAGTCCGCCGCATGCCGCTGCCTCCGACGATCAGTCGCGGCCGCGGGGAAGGCTTCGGGCGAAACCGGTTCTCGTGGAGGTGGACGAACTCGCCGTCGTACGAGAAGGGGTCCCGGGCCTCGTCCCACAGCCCGGAGACGGCCTCCAGGTGCTCGCTCAACCGGCGGAACCGGGCGCCGCGGTCGTCGAAGGGGAAACCGAACTGGTGGTGTTCCTCGTCCACCCAGCCCGTGCCCAGGCCGAGGTCGATGCGGGGGCCTCCACGGGCATCGGGCCCGGCCATCTCGGCGGTGGTAGCCACCACCTTGGCGAGGTTGCCGGCTGATCGGAACGTCGCCGGCGACACGAGCGTGCCGAGGCGCAACCCGCGGGTCTCGCGGGCCAGGCCGGCGAGGGTGGCCCAGGCGTCGGTGGAGGCCAGGCCCTGCCGGCCCACCACCGACGTGTAGTGGTCGCTGCGGTACAGGCCCTCGAAGCCGAGCTGCTCGGCGCGGTGGGCCACGGCGAGGATCTGGGCGTAGCTCATCCCCTCTTGGGGCTCGAGCATGACGTTGAGGCGCATGGGGGGAAGGCGTCCCGGTCGGCGGCACGGCTGGGTCGAGTCTCGCAGGGTGTGGGCGGCGTCGCAGGCGGACGCGTCCGGGCAGAGGCCGGCCGCCCGCGGCCGGCCGCGCGTGGCCGAAGAGGCGGCTACGGTCGTGGCCCACGTCCCCGATCGCGCAAGGTGGTTCCGGCTGTGCTCGCATCCACGGATCGCACCCGTCGTGGCCACGCCCGGTGAGGATGGTCGAGGCGCGACCGCAGCCGTGGCAGCGGCGGCTGGTCCTGATCCTGTTGGGCGTCTCGCTGTGCTCGGGCGTGATCGGGAACGCGCTGACGCTGGTGCTGTTGCGCGAGTCCCCCGTGGCGCTGCTGGTGGTGCACGCGTCCTACCCCCAGCTGGCACTTGCCAGCGTCCGTTTGGACCCGGTCACGTTCGTGGCGGTCGCGGCCGTGCGGCGCTGGCTCGGCGAGGCGGTCTTCTTCGCCGCCGGCCGGGTGATCGGCACGGACGTGCTGGCCTGGTACGCCCGCCGCAGCGGCAAGCCGTTGCGGTTGCCGCACCGGCTCAACCATCGCTACGCCCTGGTGCGCGACGCCGTTGTCCTGTTGTTGCCCCATCCGCTGGTGAGCGCGTTCTTCGGCGTGGCAGGCATGCCGTGGACGCGCTTTCTGGTGCTCAAGCTGGTGGGCAGCGTGCTGACCGTCACGGCCTTCTGGTACGCGGCCGGCTTCCTGCCGCTGGAGATGGCCGCCGACTTCCTGGAGGCCAACGCGGTGGCCATCACCGTGTTCGGGGTGGTGCTCGCGTTGGCTTGGTGGCGCTGGCAGCGCCGCGCCAACGAGCCCGATGATGGCGACGCGGATGGCGGGGCGGCCCTCGGCTCCGACGCCGCCGAGTCGGAGCCCCGCCGGGAGGCCTGACGCCGACCGACGCTCACAGCGCGCGGCGCAACCCGTCCATGTCCTCGGCCCCGAGCACCAGGCGGGTGTTCGTTGCCAGGTACAGCGTGGTCAGGTTGACGCCGGCGTCAGCGACCCTGCGGGCCACTTCGGCCAGGATGCCGGGCCGGTCTTCCACGTCGACCACCAGGACCTCGCGCTCGTCGGTGACCTTGACGCCGGCCTGATGCAGCGCCGCGCGGGCCTTGGCGGCGTCGTTCACCGCCAGATGCAGCTCCCCGTAGCCGTTG
>CAYQMQ010000373.1:0-2409 GCA_964418395.1 uncultured Actinomycetota bacterium | reverse complement strand
CGGCCTCGGTGTTGGCCGACGCCGGCGGCGGCACGGGACGTGGGCGCGACGGCGGCGACGTGGCCGGGCGGGCGAAGGCCGCCGGAGCGCGCACCTGCTCATCGAGGTCGAGCATCGAGCTGGCCAGGGCGGGGGTGACCGACTCGACGTCGGCGCTGGCGCCACGGGGAGGTGCCGGTGCCGGTGGCGGGGGCACCGGCACGGCCGCGTACAGCGATCGCGTTGCCGTCCGCGTCATCTTCGGGCCTTCCGCTGATCCAAGGTCGGTGCGGCTGGGTGAGCGCGCCGAGCGCGCCCCCCGCCAGGATCGGCACGCGCCGGGGATGGCTTGAGACGGCGGCGGCGATGAGCCGCGGGTGCTTGCTGTCGCGCCCCTGTGGGGGCGATCCTCGCGCCCATGGCGACCCTGTACACCGCCCCCGCCGTGATCACCGGCGACGGTCGACGGCTGTCCGACGGCGGCGTGCTCGTCGAGGGCGAGTGGGTGGTGGCGGTCGGCCCGGCCGGCGAGCTCGATGTCGACGGTCCGCGGCGCCGTCACGTGGACGGGGTGGTGCTGCCCGGCCTGGTCGACGGTGCCACCCTCGTCGAGCTCAGCGACGCGCTCGGCACCGGCGCGCCCGAGCCCGCCCCCGACCCCGCCCGGGCGCTGGCCCGCCCCGCCGGCGACGAGGCGGTGGCGGCCGACTGGGACGCCGACCGTCGCCAGCGGTCCGCGCGCCGCGGCGCCCAGCAGCTGCTGCGCGGCGGTGTCGGCCTGGCCGTCGATCACGTCCGCTGGGGTGTGGGCGTGCCGGCGCTGGCCCGCACCCGGCTGCCGGGCGACTCGCTGATCGACGTCGGGGCGGTGACCGCCGGCGAGGCCGACGACGTGGCCGCGGCGGTGCGCGCGCGCCTGGACCGGCGCGCTGCCGGCCGGCGGGTCGGGGTGGCGGTGAGCGCCCCGCCCGACGATGGTGACGTCGCCGGGCTGGCCGCCGTCGTCCGCGGGGTCGGCGAGGCGCCGCTGCGGATGACCACCCGGCCGGGCCGGCCGGTGGACACCGAAGCCCTGGCCCACGCCGGCGCGCTGCGCCCCGGCGTGGTCATCGGCCCGAATCCCGCGGTGGACGCGGCCACCGCGGCGCGCCTGGCCCGGGCGGGCGTCGCGGTGCTCGTGGTGCCCCGCGCGGGGAACCCGCCCGATCTGGCCGTGCTCGGTGAGGGCGGCGTCGACGTGGTGCTCGGCGGCGGGCTCACCGCCGTGCCGGATCCGCTGGCCGACGCCGCCGCGTTCGCGGCGCTGGCCGCCGACGCCGGGATGGGCCGGTGGCCGCCCGCGGACGGGCCACCCGTGGCCGAGGCGGCGCTGAGGCTGGTGACGGCCGCCGGCGCCGGCCGGCTCGGCTGGGACGAGACCGCCGGCGTGCTCGCCCCCGGCCGCCGCGCCGATCTGGTGGCCGTGGAAGACCCCGCGGCCGCCGGCGGCGAGCCGGAGGCCGTGCTCGCCGCCACCGGCCGGCAGGTGCTCACCCTCGTGGGCGGCGTGCAGCGCGCCCGCCGCCGCAGCGCCGACGTGGCCTGGCCCCCGATCGACCGTCAGGCGTGGCGCGACGAGCCGGGCTGATCGCACGCGGCCGTGGGGCACCCTCGCCACCCGTCGGATGTGACGGGTTGCTCGGCGGGCGCGGCCAGTGGGCCGCGGCGCTGTCGACACACCCTGCCGGTCGGGCAGACTGGCGCCATGTCCGCCCCCGCTGATCCCGCCGGCCCCGCTGACGCCGGTCCCGCCGACGCCGCGCTGCCCGACCCGCGCTCCAGCCCGGATAAGGACGCGGCGCTGGTGCAGCAGATGTTCGACCGCGTCGCGCCGCGCTATGACCTGGTGAACACGGTGCTGTCGGCCGGCCAGGACGCCCACTGGCGCCGGGTGGCCGCGCGGGCGGCGAGCGTGGGCCCCGGCCACGTGGCCCTCGACGTGGCCACCGGCACCGGCAAGCTCGCCCGTGACCTGGCCGACACCGGCGCCCGAGTCCTCGCCGTGGACTTCTCGGTGGCGATGCTCGCCGCCGGCTCAGCCGGGCCGGCGCCGGCCTCGGTGCGCTGGTGCGCGGGCGACGGGACCCGCCTGCCGCTGCCGGACGCCAGCGTCGACGCGGTGACCATCGCCTTCGGGCTGCGCAACCTGCCCGACATCGACGCGGGGCTGGCCGAGTTCGCCCGCGTCGCCCGCCCCGGCGCCCGGCTGGTGGTGCTGGAGTTCAGCCAGCCCACCCGCCCGCTGCTGCGCCGTGCCTACCACGCGCTGCTGCGGGCCGGCGTGCCGACCGTGGCGCGGGCGGTGGCCAGCGAGCCGCGCGCCTACACCTACCTGGCCGAATCGATCGTGGCCTGGCCCGGGCCCGACCACCTCGCCGCCCGGATCGCCGC
>CAYQMQ010000372.1:0-2415 GCA_964418395.1 uncultured Actinomycetota bacterium | reverse complement strand
ACTACCCACACAAACGTGATAAGAACCGCAAAAAGGAGTGGACAGCCGTGGCCGAGGCAGCGACCATCCCCTCTCAGCTCGCCGCCATGTATCGAGAGGAGCGATCGTGGGGGTTGGAAACGGTGCTGACATGGCCTATGCGACGCTCGAGCGGCTGGAGCGCCAGGGCAAGCTTGAAGAGGGGCTGCGCTACGAAGTTCTCGACGGAGAGCTCGTGGTCCGCGGCGCGCCGTCTGCTCGGCACGGGGAGGCGGTGAACGTGATCGCCGGGCACTTCGAGGAGTGGAGCGAAGAGCATGGCGGCGAGGCCTACACGGGCGTCGGCATCGAGCTCGGCGAGCAGCACCTGATGCCCGACCTCTCGTTCATCGGCCCCGACCGCCTCGACGCCATGGACGACGCCGAGCTGGACGCCGACGAGTTCCACGTGCCCCCCGATCTCGTGGTGGAGGTGACGTCGCCGGGCAGCGGCAGCCTGGATCACGTGGAGAAGCACGACCTGTACCAGCGGCTCGGCGTGGCCGAGTACTGGGTGGTCGACATCGCCGCCGGCCTCGTGGTGGTGCATCGCCGCGGGTCCGCCGGCGCCTACGAGGCGAGCGAGCACACCAGCGGCACGTTGACCACCGAGCAGGCGGTCGGCCTGAAGCTCCCCCTCGCCGAGCTGTTCGCCGAGGGGTAGCCGCGGAGGGCCCGCGCCGAGGGGGAGCCGCGGGGCGGCCCGGGCTGAACAGCCGCGGCGCGCCCCGCGCCGCCGCGTCAGGCGGACTCGGCCTGCTCGGCCTTGGCGGCCACCGGGTCGGCGGGAAGGTCGGTCCGCTGGGCGGCCGGGTCGATGTCGCGGCGCACCAGCAGCCGCCCGCCGCGGTCCCACGCGAGGTAGTTCCACGCCCAGTCGAGCAGCACGCTGGCGCGGTTGCGGAAGCCGATCAGCATCGCCAGGTGCAGCCACAGCCACGCCAGCCAGCCCATCGTGCCCCGCAGCCGCACCCGGCCGCCGGCGGCCTGGGCGACGGCGGCGCGGCGCCCGATGGTGGCCATCGAGCCCTTGTCGCGGTAGGCGAACGGCTCGGTGGGCTGGCCCTCGACCGTCCGGGCGATCTGGCGGGCCACGTGGCGCCCGCCCTGCTGGGCCACCGGCGCCACCTGCGGCAGGACGCCGCCGTCCGGGCCGCGGGCGGCGGCCACGTCGCCGATCGCCCACACGCCCGGATAGCCGGGCACCGACAGGTCCGCGTTCACCTCGACGCGCCCGCCGGTGCCGGTGGGCAGCCCCATCGCGGTGGCCAGCGGCTGGGCCTCCACGCCGGCGGCCCACGCGGTGGTGCCCGCCGGCAGGATCGAGTCGTCGTCGAGGCGGACGTGATCGGCGGTCACCTCGGCCACCCGCCGGCCCAGGTGCAGCTGCACGCCGCGGCGGCGCAGCTGGGCGGCGGCATAGGCCCGCAGCCGTGGGTGGAAGCCGCCCAGCACCCCGTCGTCGAGCTCGACCAGCGAGATCGTGGCGCGGTCCACCGGCAGGTCCGGGAAGTCGCGGGCCAGCACCTGGTGGTACAGCTCGCTGATCGAGCCGGCCAGCTCCACGCCGGTGGGTCCGCCCCCCACCACGACCACGTCGAGCCCGCCGGCGTCGACCAGCTCCGGCTCGGCCTGGGCGCGCTCGAACGCGGTCAGCAACCGCTGGCGCAGCGCCAGGGCGTCATCGATGGTCTTGAGGTTCTCGGCGTGGGCGAGGTCGACGCCGAACGACGCGGTGCGCGCCCCCGCGGCCAGCACCAGGTGGTCGAAGCCGAAGCGGACCCCGTCGGCGGTGCCGACCTCGCGCGCCTCCCAGTCGAGATCGGTGACGGTGCCGGCCCGGAACGCGGCGTTGGGCACCCGCCGCAGCGCGGTGCGCGCCGGGTAGGCGATGTCGGTGGGGGCGAGGCTGGCGGTGGCCACCTGGTACAGCAGCGGCTGGAACAGGTGGTGGTTGGTGCGGTCCAGCACCGTCACGTCGACCGGGGCGCGGTGCAGCGACCGGGCCAGCGCGAGCCCGCCGAACCCGGCACCCACCACCAGCACCCGGGGTCGTGTCGGGTTGCCGTCAATCTCGTCCATGGAGCCTCCTGACTCATGTGAAAATTTTCACGAGTCCAGGATAGCGGGGCGGGCCGGTGAGTGCCGCGCGCAGACAGTGGGACGCGCCCCCGCTGGCGCTGCGGGGCACCATCGCCACGCGCGGCGGCGAGGTGCGCGGCACGGCGGGTGAGCGGTGGTGAGCGGAAACAGGCCGAGGTGCGCCGCCCGGAACCGTCGGCAGCGGCCGGACCGGTCAGCCGTGGCGGGACCGGTCAGCCGCGGCCGGTCAGCCGCGGCCGGTCACCCGCGGCGGGACTCGATGCGGCGGTTGATCATCTCGTCGAGCTGGCGCCA
>CAYQMQ010000371.1:0-2416 GCA_964418395.1 uncultured Actinomycetota bacterium | reverse complement strand
CGGCCGCCCCGGCGGTAGGCGGCTCGCCGCGGGCGGCGCTGTCGGCGTGGCGCCGCGACGGGGACCGCCACGCCAGCCCGAACGCCGGGCGGTGCGAAGCCGCGATGGCCGGGGCGCTGGGCGTCACACTCGGCGGCGCCCACGCCTACGGGGACGGCTCGGCGCCGGCGAGGACCGGTCCCTTCGGCACCGGGCCCGCCCCCCGCCCCGCCGACATCGACCGGGCGGTGACGGTGTCGCTGATCGCCGGCGCGATCGCGGTGAGCCTGTGCGCCACGGTGGCTGCGCTGCGTGCCCGGGCGGACGCCCACCCGGCGTCCGGCCCCCCGCCATCACCAGGCACACGATGGGTTTTCCGCTCCCGCCGGCCTTCCCGCATGGAAACGTCACCGTCGCGAGGCGCCCACCCGGGAGGCCGACGGTGAGTGGCGCGCTGCTGGTGACCGGCACCACGTCCGATGCCGGCAAGTCGACGCTGGTGGCCGGCCTGTGCCGGTATCTCGCCCGCGCCGGCGTGTCCGTGGCGCCGTTCAAGGCCCAGAACATGGCGTTGAACTCGGCGGTGACCGCCGACGGCGGCGAGATCGGCCGCGCCCAGGCGCTGCAGGCCGCCGCCTGCCGCGTGCCCGCCGAGACCGCCATGAACCCGGTGTTGCTCAAGCCCACCGGCGAGCGCACCAGCCAGGTGGTCGTGCGCGGCCACCCGCTGGCCACCGACACCGCCGCCGGCTACCGCGATCGCGCCGCCCACCTGCGCGAGATGAGCCTGGCCGCCCTCGCCGAGCTGCGGGCCCGCTTCGACGTCGTGATCTGCGAGGGCGCCGGCAGCCCCGCCGAGGTCAACCTGCGCCCCACCGACTTCACCAACCTCGGGCTGGCCCGCGCGGCCGGGCTGCCGGCGATCGTCGTCGGCGACATCGACCGCGGCGGGGTGCTGGCGGCCTTCCACGGCACCCTCGCCCTGCTCGAGCCGGACGACCAGCGGCACGTGGCCGGGTTCGTGGTGAACAAGTTCCGCGGCGACCCGGCGCTGCTGGCCCCGGGCCTGGAGACGGTCACCGAGCGCACGGGCCGGCCGGTGCTGGGGGTCGTGCCCCACGTCGACGGGCTGTGGGCCGACGCCGAGGACTCGCTGGCGCTCGAGGGCCGCCAGGTGACCGCCGACCCGCCGGTGGGCCGCGACGGGCTCGACGTCGCCGTGATCCGGCTGCCGCGGATGAGCAACGTCACCGACGCGGACGCGTTGGCCGCCGAGCCGGGCGTCAGCGTGCGGCTGACCGCCGATGCCGCCGCGGTGGCCACCGCCGATCTGGTGATCGTGCCCGGCACCAAGCACACCGTGGGCGACCTCGCCTGGCTGCGCCAGCGCCGGCTGGACGCCGCCCTGGCCGACCGCGCGAGCGCGGGCCAGCCGATCCTCGGCGTCTGCGGCGGGGCGCAGCTGCTGGGCGAGCGCCTCGTCGACCACGTCGAGTCCGGCGCCGGCGACCTCGCGGGGCTGGGGTTGGTGCCGCTGACCACCACCTTCGCCGCCGACAAGCACCTCGCGCGGCGATCGGGCCACAGCCCGCCGCTGGGCGGGGTGGCCGCCGCCGGCTACGAGATCCGCCACGGCCGTAGCGCCCGCCACGGCGGCGAGCCGCTGCTGGTCGCCGACGACGGCAGCGAGGACGGCTGCGCGATCGGCGCCGTGCTGGCCACCGCCTGGCACGGCCTCGCCGAGCACGACCAGTGGCGCCGCGCGCTGCTGGCCTGGGTCGCCGACGCCCGCGGCAAGGACTTCCGCGCCGGCGACACGCCCTACGCCGACCAGCGCGAGGCCCGCCTGGACGCGCTGGCCGACCTCGTCGCCGCCCACTGCGACACCGACGCCCTGGCCGCGCTCATCGACAGCGGGGTGCCGGCCGACCTGCCCGCGTTGAGCTCGGCGCTGTCCGCCCCCGAACCGGCCTTCGGAGCCACGCCGTGACCGCGCCCTCCGCCCCGACCGGGCCCATCGTTTTTCTCACCACCGCCGACACCGAGGTGTTGGCCTGCGAGCGCGCCCGCACCCAGCTGCCCGCCGGCTTCGGCGAGGTGCGCGCGCTCAACCCCACCAGCCACGCCGACACCCGGCAGCTCATCGACGCGGTGGTCGACGCCGCCCCGGCCGCGGTGCTGGTGCGCCTGCTCGGCGGCCGGCGCGGCTGGGAGGGCTTCGACGCGCTCGCCGCCCGCTGTCGCGAGGCCGGCGTGCCGCTGCTGGCCTTCGGCGGCGAGGCCAGCCCCGACGCGGAGATGACCGCGGCCTCCACCGCCCCGGCCGGGGTGGTCGCCGACGCCTTCGAGTACCTGGTCCAGGGCGGGGTGACCAACACCGCCCAGCTGCTGCGGTTTGTCTCCGACACGCTGGCCACGACCGGGTTTGGCTTCGACG
>CAYQMQ010000370.1:0-2417 GCA_964418395.1 uncultured Actinomycetota bacterium | reverse complement strand
CCTCCAAGCCCACCCGCCATGCCGGCCAGGCGATGTCCAAGTGAATGGCGCGGCCATCCGGGCAGCTGAGTTTGTACGGCTTCGGGTGCGGAGCCGGCAGCCCCGCTTCGTCCACCCCGCAGCGCACGGCCCACTCGAAGCCGCTGTCGAGCTCGCGCATCTCCTCGATGACCCGTCTCAGCGTGGCGGTGCCGACGGCCGGCCACAGGCGGACGCGTACGTTCTCCAGCCCCGCTTCGGTGAGCCGGCCCTGCTGGTGCCCCGCGATCGCGGCATACAGCAGAGGCTCGAACTCCAGCACCCGGGAGAGCTCGCCCACCGTCCTCGCCGGGTCGGTCAGCCACAAGCCGTCGTCGGCTTCCTCGACCTCACGCCGTAGCAGCGAGCGGGTCTCCCGAGCCGTGACCTGCTCGAGCTGGGGGGCGTTCTCGTTGCGCACCACCACGACCTCGACGTGCTCGGGCTCCTCTTGGCGCAGGCCGTGCAGCACTGCCGCGGACTGGCCGGTGACGACCGCGCGCTTGCCGGCGCGCTGTTGGACCGCGTGACAACGGCGCCGATGGGTCAGCTCAAAGCCCGGCAGCAGCCACACGCCGGGCTGCAGCTTGGTCCAGCGTTGTTTGGCCGCCCGCCGTCGCAGCGATCGGGCCGGGACGTCGTGGCGCAGCGCCATGGCTATCGACACCACGCCGATGGGCTGGGCCTCTTCCAGCAGGGCCAGCCATCGCTCTTGGGACGCCGAGAGCTCATGGTCGGGCAGGCGCATACCCGCCGAGCATGACGGGTGACGAGGTCCCGTCGGCGCATCGGGCGGCATGACCTGTGGACCCAGGCCTCCCGCGCCGCGCCGGCTCTTCGAGCGGGCGTTCGCCAGGGTCGAGCTGCTGCCTCAGCCGCGCCCTTGTCGCGCCTGTGTCGCGCCTTGGTCGCGCTTTTGTCGCGCTTTTGTCGCGCCTTGGTCGCGCTTTTGTCGCCGAACCCCGGCCGCATTTGGCCGGACCTCGGCGACAGTTCACAAGCGAACGATCGGAGTGCCGCCGGTTTGCGGCCGCATTTGGCCGGACCCCGGAGGCAGTTCACAAGTGCACAACCGGACTGTCGCTGACCTGCGGCCAAAACGCGGCGGTTCACCAAACGCGGCGGTTCACCAAACGCGGCGGTTCACGCACCGGAACGCGCCGCGTTAGCGCGCCGCGTTGGGTCCACCGCCCCGGCCGATCGGCCACGCCAGGAACCCCACGCCCCACGCCAGGTGCATGATCACCAACGCGGCTGCCACCGCCGGCGCCCGGCGCAGCCGCCCCGCGGCGCTCATCGCCGCCACGCCCACCGCCACGAGGTACCCGCCGGGCACCGCCAGCGGCCACCACGACCCCCACAGGGCCGCGGCCACCAGCGACAGCGCCACGACACCCACCAGCACGGGGGCGGCCAGCTGGCGCAGCCGCACCGAGCCGGGGTGGCGGCGCAGCATCGCCCGCTTGTAGCGGCCGTAGTCGGCGTACTGGCGCGCGAGGCCCGTCGGCGTCGACCGCGGGCGATAGCCCACCCCCAGCTCGGGGTCGTAGTACACCTGCCAGCCGGCGGCGCGCAGCCGCCAGTTCAGCTCGTAGTCCTGGTTGCGGGCCAGCGCCTCGTCGAAGCCGCCGACGGCCGCCAGCGCCTCGCGACGGAACGCGCCGAGGTAGACGGTGTCGGCGGGGCCGGGCTCGGCGCCGAGGCGGTAGGTCGCCCCGCCCGAGCCGGCCCACGAGGTCAGCGCGTCGCCGACGGCGGCGGCGAACCCGTCGTCGGCCACCGGGATCTGCGGCCCGCCGACGTTGCCCGCCCCCGTCGCCGCCAGCGTCTCCACGCACCGGCGCACGTGGGCGCGCGCCGGCAGGGTGTGGGCGTCGGCCCGGACCACGACCTCGCCTCTGGCGGCGGCGATGCCCGCGTTCAACGCCGCCGGGGTGGTGGCCGCCGGGTTGTCGATCACCCGCACGCGGGGGTCGTCGGCGTAGGGGCCGAGCACCGCCCGGGTGGCGTGATCCTCGGGCGGGCACACCACGAGCACCTCCACGCGGCCGGGGTGATCCTGGTCCAGCAGCCGGGCGAGGGTGACCGGCAGCGTGCCGGCCGCGTCGCGGGCGGGCACCACCACGCTGACGGGCGCATCCGGCGACAGCGGCGGCAGCTCGCCGGGCTGGCACGAGGCGTCGTCAGCGGCCACGAGCGCACCGGGTCATGGTCACGCGGCTGCCGCGGTCAGCGGCGGGGCCGGCGGGCCTGGCCGGGCCGGCTGGGCCGGCTGGGGCGGCTGGGCCAGTTGCGCCCACCGGCGGGGATGTCTTCGAGCAAGCCGACGAAGCGTTCGGCGTGGGGCGCCCAGTCGTAGCCGGCGCGGGCGGCGGCGTGGGCGACCCTGCCGAGCTCGC